>CALHCC010000125.1 GCA_937930675.1 uncultured Flavobacteriaceae bacterium | reverse complement strand
AGCGTTCAAAAAATATGGTTAACCATAGAACAATATATTTTCCCAAAGTTAAAACATGTGTTTACGGTATCTAATTCTATTGTAAATTATTACGAACAAAAGTATGGTGTGAATGTTTTGTTGTTACGAAATTTTCCAATGAAACATGTAGAGGAAAAAGAATATTCAAATCTTGTTAAAAAATTTATAGGAAATAAAAAAGCGTTAATTTACCAAGGGGCTATTAATTTAGGGAGAGGTATCGAGTTAATGATTGATGTGGTAAAAGAAATGGATAACGTTGTGTTGTTAATTGCTGGAGATGGGGATATACAACAAGAAATTATTAGAAAAATTGAAGAGGAAGAATTGACTTCAAAAGTGATAGTATTAGGTAGGGTTGAGCCTAAAGAATTAAAGTCCATAACTAAACTATGTAATTTAGGTCTCTCTTTGGAGGAAGATATGGGAATGAATTATAAATACGCGTTGCCTAACAAAATTTTTGATTATATACATGCAGAAATTCCTGTGCTAGTATCTAATCTTCCAGAAATGAAAAAGATAATTGGTATTTATAATGTAGGAGAGGTTGTAGTAGAAGAGGAAGTTGTTAAGATAAGAGAGCAAATTAATAGATTGTTAACTACTGATTTTTTAGAAGAACTACAAACAGCTAAAGAAGACTTATGCTGGGAAAAAGAATCGGAAGTCATTAAAAAAGTATACAGTCCTTTTTTATGATGATGGTCTACACACATATTCCCTCTAAACGATTAATATATACACTAAACGTGGTGTTTAAATATGTATTGGGAGTAGACTATACATTAACCACTGATTTGAATTTGTTTAAGAATTCCTCTTCGGCAAAATTAAATTATTCAAATACGTTTGTAGAAAATGTATTTCAAATAGTTCCGTCCCACCTGCTTTTTGAGAACAATGTTAAGCAATATGAATTTGTGGTAGATGAGGTGAACAATATTCCGTATTTTTTTAAAACCAAAGAAAATGAGTACGATGTGTTAGCTTGTGTTTTTTGGATGATTACACGTTACGAAGAATATTTACCTTTTACCCCTGACCACCATGGACGTTTTTCTGCAAAACAGAGTTTGGCTTTTAAACATTGTTTTTTACGAAAACCTGTGGTAAATTATTGGTGCGAACATATAAAACAAGAAATAGAAAAACAGACAGATAAAAGTATGTTTCCTAGTAAAAGCACATCGTTTATTAATTCTTTGGATATTGATGTGGCTTACATGTACAAAGGAAAACCTTTGTGGAAGTTTTTAGGAGGTTGGTTTAAAGATGTTCTTAAAAATCGTAAACAAGAAAAAGGTTTGCGATGGAATTATCTCAAATCAAAAACAGATGCATTTGACACCTACGATTTTATAGCCTCATCTTCACAAAACATAAAAACTATTTTTTTCTTTTTAATAGGGAATGCTTCTAAGTACGATCATAACATTTCTCATCGTAAAAAAGCGTTGCAAAACTTAATTAAAAATGTGGCTAAAGATTACGAAGTGGGCATTCATCCTTCTTACCTATCCAATCAAGATACGCGTAAGGTAGCTCAAGAAATAGGGAGATTAGAGAAAATTATTAAAACACCCATAAAAATAAGTCGTCAACACTTTTTAAAATTGGAATTTCCTGCTACTTATGAGAATTTAATATCTCAAAATATTACTGTAGATTATAGCATGGGCTATGCAGATGCAGTAGGGTTTAGAGCGGGTATTTGTAATGCGTATCCTTTTTACAACTTACGAACAGAACAACAAGAAAATTTGTGGGTAGTTCCTTTTCAGGTAATGGATGGAACGTTGAATCAATATTTAAAATTAAAGCCTAAAAAAGCGATAGATGTTACCAGAGAAATTGTAGATGAGGTGAAAAAAGTAAAGGGAATTTACGTTTCTTTATGGCACAATTCTTCTTTATGCGAGTTGGACGTTTGGAAAGGCTGGAAACTGGTGTATCAAGAAACCTTAAAAATGATGAAGTAAGTTTGCATGTGTGAAAAAATACAAATAGTGGCCTTTGATGTTCCATATCCTGCAAATTACGGTGGGGTAATTGACGTTTTTTACAAACTAAAAGCGTTGCATCATTTAGGGGTAGAAATCGTATTACATACTTTTGAATACGGTAGAGGAGAACAAGAAGTCTTAGGAAAATATTGTGCTAAAGTTTATTATTATCCGAGAAAAAATTTTGGCAGCTCTTTTTTTTCCACCAAACCATTTATTGTTAAAACGAGAGCACATAAACAATTATTGTTACGGTTAAATAAACTAGGTGGTGTTGTGTTGTTTGAAGGTTTACATACTACGTTGCCTTTAATAGAGTTAGATTCGGCTAGATTTACGTTTGTAGTTAGAACACATAATATTGAACACAATTATTACAAAGGTTTGTGTAAAAGCGAGCGTAACTTGTTTTTGAAGTTGTTTTTTTTGATAGAATCATGGAAGCTTAAAAATTATGAAAGGGTTCTAAATAAAACGCATCATATTTTAAGTATTTCGCCATCTGAACAAGATTATTTTTCGAATAAATACGAGGTGCAAACAACCTATATTCCTGTTTTTACAGAAATGAAGCTTCCTGAATTAATAGAAGAAGAAAATTTTATATTGTGGCATGGAGATTTAAGAGTTTCAGATAATGTAAAATCAGCTTTAATGGCTATTGCTGCGGTTAAAAATACGAGTTATCAATTAGTGATTGCTAGTAGTAGAGAAAATCCTCGTATTCAAAAAGCTATTTTAGAATGTGCGAATATTAAGATAGATACATTATCCAACCCTGAAAGGTTAGAGTTTCTACTTTCGAAAGCAAAAATCAATGTATTATTTACATTTCAAGCTACAGGAATTAAACTTAAATTATTAAATGCGTTGGTTCGTAGTAGGTTTGTAATTGTAAATTCTTTAATGGTAGATCAAACAGGTTTAGAGCAAACATGTGTTGTTGCAAATTCTATAGAAGAAATAAGAAATGAGATCGGTAGGTTTATGAGTTTAGAATTTACCAACGAAATGCGTGTAGTAAGAAAGAATGCGTTAAAAGATTTTAATACCATTCAAAACGCCCAAAAAATAATAGATTTACTTTGTTAACTCGTTTTCTGATGAACAACTTCAAAAATCTCATTATTTTCCACTTTAAAAGTTCTTTGTGGATATTTTAAAATTAAAGAATAATCGTGTGTGGCCATTAAGATGGTTTTACCGCTTTGATGAATTTCGTTAAGTAATTCCATAACCTCCATAGAAGTTTTAGGATCTAAATTTCCTGTAGGCTCATCGGCAATAATTAATTCAGGATCGTTTAATAAAGCTCTTGCAATAGCAATACGTTGTTGCTCTCCACCAGAAATTTGAAAAGGCATTTTGTAACCTTTCTCCTGCAGCCCCACTTTGCTTAAAACTTCTTGTATTTTGGCTTCCATTTTTGCTTTGTCTTTCCAGCCTGTTGCCTTTAAAACAAAAAGTAAATTATCGTTGATGCTACGATCGTTTAATAATTTAAAATCTTGAAAAACAATTCCAATTTTTCTACGTAAAAAAGGAATTTCTTTTTCTTTTAAATGAGGTAAATCGTAGCCTACAACTTCACCAACACCGTTGGTTAATGGTAAGTCACCATAAAGAATTTTAAGTAAACTACTTTTTCCACTTCCTGTTTTTCCTATTAGATAAAAGAATTCTCCTGAATTAATTTCAAAATCGACGTTTTTTAAAATTAATACGTTGTCTTGAAATATATTGGCATCCTTTAGGTGTAGAATTGTTTGAGACATGTAAAATAGTTTTTACAAACATATTTAAAAATAGGGGAAACCTAAAATAATCAGACCTTTAACGGTGTGAGTTTTGTGGTTTTAAATAAAAATGTTTTGTTTCCGTTATATGATACGGATATTATTTATTTTTAGTGTTTAAAAACAAGAGGTGATTTTATGAAAAAACAACTAGGCTTTATCGTATATGTGTTCACAATGTTCTTTTATTCGTTAGTGGCACAAAACAGCCATCAAGATCATGTTGTTTTGCAATGGTATACAAAAGGTGTTTCTGCTTTTGAAGAAGAGAATTATATATTGGCAAAAACGTATTTTAATCATTTAGAAACAAATGCTTATCAAGTTAAAACCAGTACTGTATATCAATTGTTAATTTCTTTAATGTTAAAAGAAAATAATGCGGAGGAAAAAACAATACAGTTTTTAGAAACACATCCCAATAGCATACATAGCACCACGTTAACGTTGGCTTTGGCTAATTATTTTTTTAATAAAAAACAGACGCAAACAGCTTTAAAGTGGTTTGATACAATAGATGTAAAAGCATTAAGTACAGAACAAGAAACAAACTATCATTACAAATTAGCTTTTGCAAATTATAAAGCGGCCAGTTATGGAGAAGCAAAACAACATTTGTTGGCATTGTCTCAAACAGGTGCGTATAAAGAAGAATCTCATTATTACTTAGCAAATATTGCTGTTCAAACACAAGATTACGATACGGCGTTGCATTATTTTAATTCCATCAAAGGGGTCTCTAAATTTAAAAAGGAGATCGATTACCAAACGTTGGTAATTCTGTATCAAAAAAAGGAATACAAAAAAGTAGTACAATTAGGAAAACAAATTTTTAACAATGCGATAGGCTTTGAAAAATCGGAAATGGCTAAAATTATAGGAGAAAGCTATTTTTATTTAGAGGAATACGATCAAGCAATTAAGTATTTGTCCTTATTTAAAGGACGAAACCAACGTTACACAGAAACAGATTCTTATTTTTTAGGATATGCTTATTATCAAGAAGAGAACTATGGTTTGGCCATTGAAAATTTTAATAAAATTACGACTCAGAAAAGCAAAGTAGTTCAACACGCACATTATTATTTAGCAGATTGTTATTTGAAATTAAATAAAAAGTATCAAGCATTAAATGCATTTAAAAACGCATCAGAAATGAATTTTGATACAGACATACAACAAGATGCCTATTTGAATTATGCAAAGTTAAGTTACGATATAGGAAATCCTTATAGAAGTAGCTCTGAGGTGTTGCAAGATTTTGTAAATGTCTATCCTAATGCAGTAGAAACTACAGAAATTAAAGGGCTTATTATCAATGCCTATTTGCAATTTAAAGATTACGACGGGGCTATTGCTTATTACAAAAATCAGAATATTTTAAAAGATAATCAGTACCAACAAGTATTGTTAGCAAAAGGATTGGAACTGTTTGTAGATTATCAATATAAGGATGCGTTAACTTATTTTACAGAAGTTTCTAATTTGTATAAAAGTGAGACAACAAGAACACGTGCTTTGTTTTGGAAGGCAGAAACCTTTATGGAATTGGATAATTTTGAAGAGGCGAGTTATTATTATGCGTCATTTTTAAAAAAGAATAACAGTAAGGAATTAGATGAATATTCAGAAGCACTTTATGGGTATTCCTATAGTTTGTTTCAACAAAAAAAATACACAGAAGCTTTACGTTACTATACTACGTATTTAACAACAAATGATGCAGATATCTATAAAAAGAACAATACTCTATTGCGAATTGCAGATTGTCATTACGTGAGTAAAGATTATTGGAAAGCTTTAGAGAATTATAATAAAGTGATTGCAGCAAAGGGTAGTCAGGCGGATTATGCGATGTATCAAAAAGCACTTTCTTATGGGTTTTTGGGTAGGAATGAGCAGAAAATAAATGCGTTAAAAGAATTGCAAAAGAACTTTAAAAGGTCTACGTATTTGGATGATTCATATAGTCAATTAGGAGCTTTGTATGCACGTCAAAACAAAGAAGATTTGGCTTTAAAAGCCTATGATGTTTTATTGGAAGAATATCCTAAAAGTCCTTTAGTAGCAAAAACGATGTTAAAAAAAGGGTTGATTTATTTTAATGCAGAACAGAATCAAAATGCAATTAGAGTATTAAAAAAGGTAGTTCATAAGTATCCGGGAACAAGTGAAGCTGTTCAGTCTGTAAAAATAGCAGAGCAAATTTACAAAGAAATCGATCAAGTAGATGTGTATGCTAAGTGGGTGAAAAAATTGGATTTTGTAAATGTATTAGATTTAGATATTGATAAAACCATGTTTGAGGCTGTAGAAAGCAGATACTTGCAAAATAAGTGGGAAGCAACCATAGCTAGTGGAAAAAAATACTTAGAGAATTTCCCTAATGGGGTACATGCTTTGGTGGTTCATTATTATTTAGGAGAATCGTACTATGCCTTCAATCAAAAACAAAAAGCAATTCCACATTATAAAAGTGTGTTAGAAAAAAACACCAACGAATACACAGAGGTATCTGTAAATAAATTATCTCAAATTTATTTAGAAAACAAACAATGGAATTTGGCGAGTCCGTTATTACAAAAGCTAGAGAAAGAAGCTGTGAATGATCAGAGTGTAATTTATGCTCAGAGTAATTTAATGAAGTATTACTTTATCAATAAAAAATATTTACAAGTATTAGAATATACTTCTAAAGTATTAGAAAACACAAAAAGTTCAGAACAGGCCATACAAGATGCTTATATTTTTGGAGCCAGAAGTGCTGTGGTTTTAAAACAGTTAGACAAAGCTAAAGAATACTATAAAGAATTAGAAACTTTAGGAAAAGGTGAGGTGCTAGCAGAAGCGAGTTACTACAAAGCGTTTTGGTTGTTTTTAGAGAAAGAACATGAACAATCTAACGAGCAAGTAGAAGTTTTAGCAAATCAATATCAAAATTATAAATATTGGGGAGTAAAAGGGCTGTTGTTAATGGCTCAAAACTTCCATGAGTTAAAAGATAATTTTCAAGCAATTTTTATTTTAAAAAATGTAATAGAAAATGCCCAAGAGTTTAGTGATGTTATTCAGGAAGCCACGCTTTTAAAAGAAAAGTACGAGCCAGAAACTACATTAGAAAAAGAGGAAAAAAAGACAACTACAGAAAATTAAATGTATGATGAAAAAGTATGGGATGTTTTTAACTCTTTTATTAGGAGTTACCGCCACATATGCTCAGAAAGAGCAAGAAGAAATAAAGAAAGAAGATGTTGTTGTGGAGTTTTCTTTTAATCCAACGTTGTCGGAGGTTTTTAAATTAAAAACAAATCCTAAAGGCAAGAACCAGTTTCAAAAATCACCGGTTCGTTATACCATTAAACCTAAAAAGGTAATTTCGGACTTTCGCCCCATTCTTAAAAAAGCAACGTATCTAAAGGTCGCACCTGCTAAAAAGAAGCACCAGGCTAATTATGTGTATGGAGCTGCGGGGATTTATGGAAATACAGAATTAGAGGCAATTCTGCACCCTAAACCCATCAAAAAATATGAGTATGGATTTCATTTATATCATTACAACAAGCAAAATGGTATTGATGATGACCGAGTAGACAACGCGATTGCACATACGAACCTTCGTTTTTTAATAGCCAAAAAATTAAAAGAGACTCGTTGGAATGCTTCGTTAGGGTACGATAGAAACTCTATCCATTGGTATGGTTTAAGCCCTCAAATAACAAATGCATCGTTGTTTCAAAATCAAGATTTTAATCAAGTATACAATACGCTTACAGCTCAAGGTACAATAGCATTTACAACTAAAAAACTAAAAAGCATTACTCCTGTTATTCGTTTGTTACATGATGAGTTTGGAAGTACGGAGTTGCAGTTAAAAACAACGGCAGTTTTAGATAAATCGTTGTTTAAAAATTATGTAACCACGCAAGTTGGTTTGGAGTATATTAATGGTTCTTTTGATCAGAGTTATTTAACAAATACCAATGTAAATCATAGTTTTGCCAACTTTTCTGTTACACCATCATATACCTATGCAAAAGAAAATTTTACATTAGATGCAGCTGTAAGTTTAGTGTTAAATGCAAGTTTAGACGATTCAGAAACTAAATTTTTATTGCTACCTACGCTTACAACCACTATTCCTATTATTAAAAATGTTATGAATTTTAAAGGAGGAGTTAAAAGCGAGTTTAAGCAGAACACCTATGCTTCTTTTACAAAACAAAATTCATTTGTGTCGCCTACCTTAACTGTAGAGGCTTCTAATATTCCTGTAAACCTATTTGTTGGTTTAGAGGGAAAGTTAAGTCATAAAACTTTATATACTATAGAAACAGGGTATAGTTTACACAATAACAAAGCCTTATTTGTAAATAACACAATAACAAATGCGTTAACCAATGCATTTCAGTTTGGAAATACCTTTAATGTGGTGTACGACGATGTAAAAGTGTTTAACATTACCGCAAGTACAAAAACAAGTGTTTTTAAAAACGTAAATATAGGAGCAAACGCTGTGTTTAATCAGTACCAAACCGATGAACAAGAGGAAGCTTGGAATTTGCCTAGTTTTACCTTAGAAACCTATGCAACTTATACGCTAAACAAATGGTTTGGACAAGCTACGGTTAATTTTGTAAGCTCTAGACAAGATCGTGTAGAGGCAGCTATGGTAGATGTAGATGGTTTTGTAAACATAAATATAAAGGGAGGTTATAAAATTAATCGTAACTTAAATGCACATGCAAATATTTATAATTTGTTGCATAACGATTATGAAACGTTTGTAAATTATCAGGTGCAAGGATTTCAGGCAGTTGCAGGACTTTCTTATAAATTTTAACTATGAATTGGGAACAATTATTATCTCTAAAGAGAGCAGGTGATGTAAAAGATCGATTTCGAAAAGATCAAGATGAAACAAGATTAGGATTTGAGGTAGATTTTGATAGAATTGTGTTTTCTTCTGCGTTTAGAAGTTTACAAGATAAAACGCAAGTAATTCCGTTGTCTGATACCGATTTTGTACACACAAGACTAACCCATAGTATGGAGGTTTCTGTAGTAGGAAGATCGTTAGGAAGATTGGTGGGAAAACAAATTTTAGAAAAACACTCCTATTTAAAAGATTTAGGGTATACGTTTAACGATTTTGGAGCCATTGTAGCCGCTGCAGCCTTGTCACATGATATAGGGAACCCTCCGTTTGGACATAGTGGAGAGAAATCTATAGGAGAATATTTTAACTCAGGAAACGGAAAAAAATACCAAGAACAGTTGTCAGAAAAAGAATGGCAAGATTTGGTAGATTTTGAAGGGAATGCAAACGGGTTTAAAATTTTAACGCAAGACAATGGCGGAGTGAAAGATGGTTTAAGATTGTCTTATGCAACTTTGGGAGCTTTTATGAAATACCCCAAAGAGTCTTTACCTAAAAAACCAACAAAAGCAATTATAGATAAGAAATTTGGTTTTTTTCAATCTGAAAAATCCAAGTTTGTAGACGTTGCCACATCCTTAGGTTTAAAGCCCATACGAACAGGAAATGATGTAACGTATGCAAGGCATCCGTTAGCCTATTTGGTAGAAGCTGCAGATGATATTTGTTATACCATTATAGATTTCGAAGATGGTATTAATTTAGGATTGATAGATGAGGAATTTGCTTTAGAATACATGATAAAGTTGGTTCAAGATACCATTGATATAAAAAAGTACCATTCATTAGCTTTAAAAAAGGATCGAGTAAGTTATCTTAGGGCTTTAGCTATAAATACGTTAATTGGAGAAGCAGTGACTATCTTTATGCGTCATGAAGAGGCTATTTTGCAAGGAACGTTTACCAAAGCTTTGTTAGATAAGTGTAAGTACGAAGCTCAAATAAACGATATTATTAAACTGAGTGTTGATAAAGTATACAACAGTCGTAGTGTTGTAGAAAAAGAAGTAGCAGGCTATAAAATTATTGCAGATTTGTTGGAGGTGTTTATTCAAGCGGTAAATCGTACTTATTTAGGAACAGCTTCTAATTACGACCAATTAATTTTAATGATGTTGCCAAAAGAGTTTAAAAGTCAGTCAGATAGTACCTATACTAGGGTTATGACTGTGTGTTCTTATGTAGCAGGAATGTCTGATAGTTATGCGATTTTAATGCACAAAAAAATTAGTGGCATCATTATATAATTACCCCAATATAATTTGAAAATATATTTTATGAAAAAAAGAGTACTCCTTTTGTCTTTAGCAATAATTACTTTTATTACTGCTGTTATTGTTGTTTATGATGTTTCTCATGTATCTAAAAAAGAGTTTAGAGAATTATCAGAAAACCATCCTATAAGAGAGCGATTACAACTTTCTAAAAAAGAAAGAAAACGACTAGGCTTACCTCCAAATAGATATTATGATGATCAGTATTTATTGGAAATGGACCCTAGAACAGGAAAAACGCATCCAGAAAATGTGTTAGAGGTTAAAGAGCAGTTACAAAAGTCTTCTACTTTTGTACCTAAAGTACCGGGACAAGATACAGATATGGCTTGGGTAGAACGAGGACCTAATAACATTGCAGGTAGGACAAGAGTTGCTTTTTATGACCCTAATGATACAACAGGTAGACGAGTGTTTGCAGGAGGTGTGTCTGGTGGTTTATGGGTAAACAATAATATTGCAGATGAAAACTCATCGTGGACGCAAATAGGAATTGATGAAAATTTAGCTATTTCATGTTTTGCCATAGACCCTAATAATTCAAATACTTGGTATGTGGGTACTGGAGAAGCTTTTACGGGAGATGATGGTGTAGGAAACGGTATTTGGATGACTCGAGACGGTGGAACTACCTGGACACAAATATTGTCTATAGATCTTACTCAGAGTCATCAATTTAGACCTTATGTAATTACCCAAATTTTAGCATGGAATAATGGAGGGACTACAGAAGTATATTACTCAGTAGATGGTAAATTTGATATTGATGGTGTAGGAGGTTTAGCTATTGGTTGGTGGAAATTCGATGTTTCAAATTTTAGCACAGATAGAATTGATTTTTTTACAGAACAAGGAACTCCTTTTGTGTTTAATGATATTGAAATTGCACAAGACAACTCTATTTGGGTAGGAACAAAATCAAATATATTTGGACATGGAGGAGGTCAAGTTTTTAGAAGTATTGATGGAATAAACTTTGAAGAAAAACATTCTTTCAGCAATGGAGATAGAGTAGAATTAACTCTTTCTAAACAAGATCCTAATGTGGTATACGTACTGGCGTCTACAAACAGGAGTAGTAGTGTAGAATTGCTAAAAACTGTTAATGGGAGTGATTTCAATACACTTTCTAGACCTAATGATGTAGATACTACAATTCCTGCCAATGATTTTGCGAGAGAACAAGGATTCTATAATTTAACTTTAGAAATAGATCCTACAAATGATGAGGTTGTGTATGCTGGGGGAATAGACTTGTTTAAATCTACCAATTCAGGAACTTCTTGGGCTCAAATATCTAAATGGTCTAATTTTAATGGTCTGCAAGATTTAGATGTTTCTTTGGTACATGCCGATCATCATGCTGTAGTCTTTAACCCGTTAAATAGCAATCAATGTGTTTTTACAAATGATGGAGGTGTTTATTACTGTCCAGATTTAACAAATGTTGTAAGAGATAAAAATATTGTTGATAGAAATAGAAATTACAATATCACACAATTTTATTCTGCGGCGATTCATCAAGATGAAGACAACGAGTTTTTTTTAGGAGGATCTCAAGACAATGGATCTTTATTAGGAGGGATACAATCGTCTAATGAAGGAACCTTTTTAAGATCTGATTCGGGAGTTAATGCTTTTATAGATATTTTTGGAGGAGATGGAATTCAAAACTTTATAGATAAGGATGGAGAATATTTAATTGTTTCATTTGTAAACAATGTATACACTTTAGTTCCTTTTCCTTTAGATGACCCTAGAAGTAGAATAGAGATCGTATCAGATCAAACAACAGGAACTTTTGTAAACATAGCAGAATTGGATGATAATTTGGATATTTTATATACAGATGGTTCAAGATACTCAGGAAGAGGCACGGTTATAGGTGTTCCAAGAATTTTTAGATTTAGCAATATTACATCAACCCCGCAAAGAACTATTTTAACCAATGTTCTTTTTGATGAGAATCCTACAGCTATTAAAGTGTCTCCTTTTACCACTAACGGATCTACTCTTTTTATAGGTACACAAGGGTCCTCTATTTTAAAAGTAACCAATGCAAATACCAATACTCCTACGTGGCAAAATATTACTTTAGGTAATCCTATAGATATAGGTTCGGTTTCGAGTATAGATCTTGGACGTAATGAAAATGAAATTTTAGTAAGTTTACATAACTATGGAGTAAATAACATTTATTACACTAATAATGGGGGAGTTACTTGGCAAAGAAAAGAAGGAAATTTTCCAGATATTCCTGTTAAAGCCATAAAAATGAGTCCACTTAATAATAATGATGTTATTATAGGAACAAATATGGGGGTGTGGGCTACGAACAATTTTTTAGATGAAAATCCTTTTTGGTTTCAATCTTTTAATGGAATGTCTAATGTTAGAGTTACACAGTTTGATTTAAGAACTTCAGATAATACAGTATTAGCTGCTACGTATGGTAGAGGATTGTTTACTGGTAAGTTTAATTTAGCAGAAGAAGAGGAAGAGAAGCTAGAAAGTAATATTAAGTTCTCAAGCACAATTGTTACGAATGGTCAATTAAATATAGAAGTTGATGTAGATAAGATAACAGAGTTTAGGATTACGATAAATGATTTTAGAGGAGCATTAGTGTTTGACAAAGAAGTAAAAAGTAGTCAATTAAATGATGTTTTAGATATATCTAATCTTACTTCGGGAATTTATATCGTTAATATAATGAGTGGAGGAGACCGTCTTTCAGAAAAGATTATTATCAATTAGTTAATAAAGTTAAAGGAGAAATAATTTTTTATAGCTTTTGTTGTTAACAATTAAATCTTTGTACTTATTTAGAATACTTAGAAGTGTTTCATTAAGGTTTAAAAGTAATGGTTTATGTTTTCCAGTCAGTTTAGTATTAGAAAACAAAAAATAACAGCGGACAGGTTAAAAACATAAACTTTAGATTAGTCTGAAGTTTGTGTTTTTATAAAAAAGAAATTGTCACGAATTAAAAAGTATAAGTTACACCTACTCCTAAAATTTGTTTTAATTGTACTCTAGGTCCTAATTGTGTACCGTCGTCTTGTGCAATTCTAGTGTCATCATCATATATTAAATGAGAGTTGATGTTAGATTTGATATAATTATTTACTTTCATGTCAATATTAATTTTTATGTCACTATCAATATTTCCGAACTGGTTGATATAATCAGAATAAAAAGAGCTTTTTAAAGAAAAATTAATGTTTTTCATTAAAACAGTTTTGTATTCTACTTCTATAAGTGTCCCTAATTCAGCATTAAATTTTTCTCCTTTTTCAACACCAAAAGCCCCTTGTTCAGAAAGTTCTTTATTAAGTACAAAAGTTACCTGATTGGTGAGCGGAGATAAGTGAATTTTAAAATTATCTTCTTCATCCGTATATACAGCTCCCACCCCTAAACGCATACGCGCAGGAGCAAAAAAGGTAGAAATAATATTGGTTCTATCATTCCCTCTATATCCATTCGCAAATTGAGTGGTTAAACTGTATTCTCCCGAGTAATACCATTTAGAAGTTACGGTTGTTTTATAACCTACAGAAGATTTAAGGTCAATAATATCTTCTGTTTTTTGACTGTTCTCAGCTCCATTTTCTCTAGCTAAACCATATTTAATTAAAACCCCATTTTTCCAAAAAAGTTGTCCTTTTTTAAAATTATAATTTCCTTTAAAAGAAGCAATTCCAGCAACGGTGTTATTTCCTCCTTTTACCCAATTTAAAAAAGAAGTTTGTGTAAGAATAATACCAGGTTCGTTTTTAAAGGTCCAATATTTTGGAACACTGTTTTTAATTACGTTTAAAACACTGTCTTTTTTAAGAGTGGGGTTAATCTTAACAACTGTATTTTTTTGTTGCGTAACAATACTATCAATTGTTTTTTCTTTAAAAAGCTGTTTTAAATTGGTAATTACTTTAGGTGTAGGAATGGTGTCTTTAGCGTAAAAAGAAAAACTCCAACTGGTGAAATTGATAAAAAAGATTAAGAAAAGAACAATACGTTTCATTGGTTTTAAAAGCATGTTTAAAGACATTATAAGGTAGATAGTATAGTTTTGTATAGTGTCTCTTGATCTATTTTTGCAATTTTTTTCAATTCTTCTGTTTTTCCGTGTTCTATAAAACAATCTTTAATACCTAAAGATATTATTTTTATAGAACATTCTTTTTTTACTAGTTCATTAGCAATAATTGAGCCAATACCTCCATTTACAACACCATCTTCTATCGTAATAATGGTTTTATACGTTTTAAAAATAGTATCTAAGAGCTTTGTGTCTAAGGGTTTTACAAACTGAAGATTGTAATGTCCTACCAGAGGCTTTTCTTTACTGTTTAGTTTTTGCAAAGTAATGTTTACCGTATTTCCTAATGTTCCTAAGCTGATAATAGCTGTTTTAAAACCTTTAGAGATGGTTTTTCCTTTTCCAATGTTTATTTCTTTAAACGGTTGTTGCCAGTTTACAGTGACTCCTGTTCCTCTAGGATATCTTATTGCAATAGGTAATTTTAGTCCTTTTTGTGCGGTAAACATTATATTTCTAAGATCCACCTCATTCATAGGAGCGTAGATAATTAAATTGGGAATACAATTTAAAAAAGCAACATCAAAAACTCCGTGATGTGTTGCTCCGTCTTTACCAACCAATCCAGCTCTGTCTAAACAAAAAATAACGGGAAGTTTTTGGATCGCTACATCGTGAATTACTTGGTCGTAGGCTCGTTGTAAAAAAGTAGAATAAATATTACAAAACGGAATCAATCCTTCTTTAGCCATACCCGCAGCTAAGGTTACTGCGTGTTGTTCTGCAATTCCTACATCAAACGCTCTATCGGGCATTTGGGCAATCATATACTTCAAAGAACTCCCTGTAGGCATGGCAGGAGTAATTCCTATAATTTTATCGTTCTTTTCTGCTAATTCAATAATGGTTTTACCAAATACATCCTGATATTTAGGAGGTGTATTCTCTAGTTGTTTTACAACCCTAGTGCCTGTTTTGGCATCAAACTTTCCAGGGGCATGATAGGTGATTTGGTCTTCTTCGGCCTTTTTTAAACCTTTTCCTTTGGTGGTAGCCAAGTGTAAAAATTTAGGACCTTTGCTATTCTTTAATCGTTCTAACTCCGTTATTACTTCTGATAAACAGTGACCGTTAATCGGACCTGAATAATCAAAATTTAAAGCTTCAAAAATAGTATTGTTATTGGTTGTTATCCCCTTTTTGGTTTGGGTTAAATACTCTTTTAAGGCTCCAATACTGGGGTCAATACCCATAGCATTGTCGTTTAAGATCACTAATAAATTAGCATGGGTAACTCCTGCATGGTTTAAAGCTTCAAAGGCCATTCCAGAGGCAATAGAAGCATCTCCAATAACAGCAATGTGCTGTTTGTCATTTTCTTTTTTTAATTGAGAAGCAATTGCCATTCCTAAAATAGCTGAGATTGAAGTAGAAGAATGTCCTACTCCAAAAGCGTCATACTTGCTTTCGCTTCTTTTAGGAAAACCACTTA
>CALHCC010000124.1 GCA_937930675.1 uncultured Flavobacteriaceae bacterium | reverse complement strand
ACTTTCTCAGAAACATCAATCACAACCGCTATAGGTATTAAAATAAACAATGTAAAAAACACCGATTTTAAATACCGTAGTAAAATGTATTTATCTAAAATTCTCAACTTACAACCTGTTATCCATTTGTTTTACCATTTGATCTTTCCATGCTCTAAAATCTCCTGCAATAATATGTTTTCTTGCTTCTCTAACCAACCAAAGATAAAATCCTAAATTATGAATGGTAGCAATTTGCTTGCCTAAAAATTCATTCGCTACAAATAAGTGACGTAAATAGGCTTTAGAATATTCGGTATCAACCCAGGTAATAGCAGCAGGGTCTATGGGAGAAAAATCTTTTTCCCACTTTTTATTTTTGATGTTTATAGATCCTTGTGAGGTAAACAACATTCCGTTACGTGCATTTCTTGTAGGCATTACACAATCAAACATATCTACACCCAAAGCAATGTTTTCTAAAATATTAATAGGTGTTCCTACTCCCATTAAGTATCTTGGTTTGTCTTCTGGTAATATGCTGCAAACTACATCAGTCATGGCATACATTTCTTCTGCGGGTTCTCCTACAGATAGTCCTCCAATAGCATTTCCTTCTGCTCCTGCATTGGCAATGTATTCTGCGGATTGCTTTCTTAAATCTGTGTACGTGCTTCCTTGTACAATCGGAAAAAAGGTTTGAGCGTAATCATAATGGTAAGGTGTTTTTTCTAAATGATTGATACATCTATTTAACCAACGATGTGTCATGTGCATCGATCTCTTAGCGTAATTGTAATCGCAAGGATATGGAGTACATTCATCAAAAGCCATAATGATATCTGCTCCTATTTTACGCTGAATTTCCATCACGTTTTCCGGAGAAAAGAAATGGTACGATCCATCAATGTGACTTTTAAACTTTACTCCTTCTTCTTTAATTTTTCTTCTACCTGATAAAGAATACACTTGATACCCTCCTGAATCGGTTAAAATAGGTCGATCCCAATTCATAAACTTATGCAAACCTCCTGCTCCTTCCAAAACATCTGTCTTAGGTCTTAAATACAAGTGATAGGTATTTCCTAAAATAATATCAGGGTTGATATCTTGTTTTAATTCTCTCTGGTGAACTCCTTTTACAGTTCCCATAGTACCTACAGGCATAAAAATAGGAGTTTCTATCACTCCGTGGTCTGTTGTAAGTGCTGCAGCTCTAGCCTTACTTTTAGGATCTTGTGCTTCTATCTTAAATTTCATAGCAACAAAAATAACATTTTGAAAGCAACTAAAGTATACATCTATAAATAAAAAAGCTTCGCAAGACAAGTCTTGCGAAGCTTCAAAAAAAAAAACTTGATTTTTATAAATCTAAGAAAATTCCAAAGGTGTATGAAGGTGCTGAATAAATAAACTTACCAGACAGGGCTCCTGTAACTCCTGCAGAAAACCCTATTTTATCTGTAATATAATAAGCTGTTTCTATTCCAAGACTCGTAAACTCTAAACCACTTGCAAAAATACTTCCTGAACTATTTAGCTTGTCATCATCTCCGTTATCCAAAGATTGTATCGTATCTAATCTTCCGATAACCCACAATTTGTCAAAGAATTTTACTCCCGTTTCAGCTCCTAATCTATATTCATCCGCAAAACCTTCTGTTCTATTATTAAATCCTCCATATACTTTAGCATAACTAGGGTTTGAAAATAATGGATATGATGTTCCTGCACTTATTTTTAACAATTGATTAAACTCTCCATCTCCTGTAACAAAAGTTTCATCAGATCCTCCTGAATCATCTCCTGTAGGTAACCCCAACGTTAAACTTGCAGAAATTGCTAATTGATCGTTCTTAAAAAGACCATACCTTACTCCTAAATCTATATCGCCTATAGCATTAAAGTCTTCTTTCTCTTGACTTACTGCCCCCCTAGCTGCTGAAACTTGTTCTGCTTGAACTACTCTTGAGAAAAAAGGCACATAAGCAATTACATCTAATTTATCAGTAATTCCATATTCTCCGTAGATATTTAAATTTAAATTTAATCGTTCTGGATTACTTGCTGTATCTCCTGTATCTGTATAATGTTCATCTGCTAACAATGCCCAAATGGATGTTTTTAAATAAGCATTTCCTTTTCCTTTTGTCCATTGTGCAAAGCTCGTTGTGAAAGCAAATAACAATACTATATATTTAATACTTTTCATTTTATTTTTTTTTAATCTCTTTCTTTAATTTAATTCTGCAATTCCAACTGTTGTACTGATACTACTACACCATTGAATAATATATCTAAAATCTTCTGGTGAAGCTCCGTTTGCATCAACTTCAAAACGTAATTCTCCCGATTGTCTATTTACGTTACCTGCAACTAATAGTACAGAACCACTTATAGAATTAGGATTGTTGGTTAAATACATTGGTACTCTAGATGCTCTGGCTGCTCTAAAATTTGCTGCTGTAGTAACTACAATTTTATCTCCATCTAAAGTTACAGTTACATCTCCTGAAGTACTGTACCCATTTGCATTTCCAAATTGCCCTGATGCAGAAATTAGTACTACTTCATTTACTGTAACTTCAAAAGAACTTGTATACGTCATACTTTCAAACGTAACACTTGCTGTAACAGTAACAGTTCCCTCTGCTACACCTGTTAACACATTATTATTAATTGTTGCTATAGATGTATTACTACTATTCCAAACAACAGATACATTATTATTTACTTGCCCTGTATTATCATTAAAAACGGCTTCTAATGTTAATTGAGTTCCGCTATCTATATTCGTATTTTCTGTTACAATAACAACCACAGGCTCTACACGATCTTGTACATTTAACTCAAAAGTTGTTTCTATACCTTCCGTAGCCACTGTAATTACAGTTGTACCTACAGCTAAAGCAGATAATTCTCCATCTGAATTAATTGTTGCAACGGACTCATTAGAACTAGACCATACAAAAGTTACTGTAGTGTCTACATCTTTATTCTCATCAGTGTACTCTGCTTCTAAGGTGATCGTTTCTCCTGTAAGAATTGTTCCTGTTTCTGCTAAAGAAGATATAAAACGTAATGCAGGTTCTACAATTTCTGGTTCTACGATAGTTGCTGTAAATGTTTCTTCAAAAAGCTCTCCTTCAATATTTGCAGATGCTGTTAATACAGTAGTACCTGCACTTATAGCTCTTAATTTATTATTCTCTACAATTTCTGCAACTGATGTATTTGAAGATTCCCAACTTATTAAGACATTATCAACTCTATCTCCAGTACGGTCAGAAAAAGAAGCCTCTAACACAACATCTTCATTGCCAATTTCAACATTCTCTATTTCTGTCTCTAAAGATCTTGGAATTCTAATCTCTTCAGGAACAGCATCGTTAACAACTTCTGAATCTACACAAGACGCTAACAACACTGTTAACGCATACATTATCGATAATTTAATTATTTTCATGATTTTAAAATATAATTAATAATTTTTTTCAATACTATCTATGTCGACTTTTTTATCTTCTATTACAAAAAACATGAGATTTAATAAAAAGTATAATTTATCAATAACCATATTTTGATTACAAGATAATTAATACTTTTACCTTACACTAAACCGATCCTTATGTTCAAAGTATTAAGTTACATTTTTACAATACTAGTATTTATTTCTTGTTCTAAAACAACAAATCACAACACTATAATAAATAATACATCCATCCCCCAAGACAAAAACGTTATTAAAGGTACACTCTCTAATGGACTTACGTATTACATTAGAAAAAACACAAAACCTGAACAAAAAGTAGAACTTAGATTGGTTGTAAAAGCAGGCTCTATTTTAGAGAACAAAAAGCAATTGGGTTTGGCTCATTTTATGGAGCACATGAATTTTAATGGTTCTAAAAACTTTAATAAGAATGAACTAGTTGATTATTTACAAAGTATTGGAGTTAAATTTGGAGCACATTTAAATGCTTATACTAGTTTTGATGAAACGGTTTATATTTTACCAATTCCATCTGACAACGATGAGAAATTAGAAAAAGGATTTCAGATTTTAGAAGATTGGGCTTTTAATGCTTCTTTAACTTCTGATGAAATAGAAAAAGAAAGAGGAGTTGTTTTAGAAGAATACAGATTAGGTTTGGGGGCAGAAAAAAGAATGCGTAATCAGTACTTACCTAAACTATTACACAAATCTAGATATGCAGAACGTTTGCCTATTGGTACAAAAGAAGTTTTAGAAAACTTTACACACGATGAATTACGAAACTTTTACAAAGATTGGTATAGACCCGATTTAATGTCTGTTATTGCCGTAGGAGATGTAGATCCTAAAGTTTTAGAACATAAAATCAAAACCCATTTTTGCGATTATAAAAAAGTAAAATCGCCTAAAGAACGAAAAACATACACGAGTCCTAATCATCAAGAAACTTTTGTATCTATTAATACAGACAAAGAGGCTACTAGATCTACCGTACAAATTTATTATAAAGATACTAAGAGTAACAAACCCACCAATAGTATACACGATTATAAAAAAGGAATCGTAACTAATCTATTTAACACTATGTTAAACAACAGATTAGATGAATTAAAAAACTCAGAAAACCCACCTTTTGTTTATGCAGGTGCTTGGTACAACAACTTGTGGGACAAATCTAAAAAAGCTTTTCAAAACTATGTTATTACAAGCGAAACAAATCAATTAAAAGCTTTAAAAAACATTGCCATAGAGAACGAACGTGTATTACGTTATGGTTTTTTACAAAGTGAATTGAATAGAGCTAAAAAATCGTTATTAAGCGGTATGGAAAAAGCGTTTAACGAAAAAGATAAAACAGCTTCTAAAAACTATGCAGCAGAATACATTCAAAACTTTTTAAACAACGAACCTATTCCTGGTATTGAATGGGAATACACTACCTTAAAAAAAATAATTCATGAAATTACACTTGTAAATTGCAATTCTCAAATTGCTAAATATCTCCATAACAACAACAGAGTGGTGATATTAACAGGACCTGAAAACAGCAATATTTCTAAAATTAAAGAAAATACAATATTAGAAATTCTTAACAGTACCAAAAATTTAGACATTAAACCTTATACCGAAAACTTAGTAAATGAAGGTTTGATGAGAAATAGCATTCCTAAAAGTGGAAACATTACTCATATTAAAAAAGATAGCATTTTAAACAGCACTCAAATTACATTAAGCAACGGAGCTAAGGTTACTTATAAAAAGACAAACTTTAAAAACAACCAAATTTTATTTTCAGCTTTTAGTTACGGAGGTACTTCTTTATATACGGATACCGAATACCTAAAAACTGCTATTGCCAACAATGCTTTAACAGAAGCAGGAATTAACAATTACAGTAAAAACGATCTTAAAAAAATACTTTCTGGAAAAAACGTGCGTGTATCTCCTTATATCTACGAACTTAGCGAAGGTTTTACAGGAAACACGAGCCCTAAAGATTTAGAAACTCTTTTTCAACTAACGCACTTGTATTTTACTAAATTAAATTACAAACCTAGTGCCTATAAATCTTATCTACAAAAAGTACAAGCGTATTATAAAAATGTAGTTTCTAATCCTAACAACTACTTTTCTATAGAACTAGGGAAATTTTTAAATCAAAACAATAAGCGATATGTAGGATATCCAAGTGATAAGGCTATTGAAAATACTGACTTTAAACTGGCTTATCAAAAATATTTAGACCGATTTAAAAACGCTGGAGACTTTCATTTCTATTTTGTGGGTAATTTTGATGAAGAAACTTTAAAAAAGTATTGTGAAAAATACTTAGCAGGATTGCCACACACCTCAAATACCGAATTTTATAAAGATGTATCTGCTCCTAAGGTAACAGGAACGCTAGAAAAAATAATTAAAAAAGGAACTGAACCTAAAAGTCTAGTCAAGATTATTTTCCATGGAGAGGCTCAAAACTATTCTGATCACGACAATTACTACTTAAAAAGTTTAGGAGAAGTATTAACAATTAAATTAGTAGAAAAACTAAGAGAAGAAGAAAGTGGTGTATATGGTGTGAGTGCTAGTGGTTCTATTTCTAAAATTCCTAAAAGAGCTTATAATTTCTCTATCTCATTTCCATGTGGTCCAAAAAACACCGAACGCTTAATCGAAAAAGCACTTGCAGAACTTAACAAAATTAAAACAGATGGAATTTCTGTAAAAGATTTAACTAAAATTAAAGAAACACAACTGTTAGAGTTTAAAGAAGTTCAAAAAAAGAATAGCTACTGGTTAAACATTCTAAAGAACAGTGATTATTATCAAGTAGACATTCAAGAGTTCTTGAATAAGAAAGAAGCAATTAACAACTTAACTTCAGATCATCTAAAAAATGTTGCCAACAAATATCTTATAAAAAATAAGATTACAGCTATATTAAAACCAGAAGAATAGACTTTATCCTAAAAAGTCAACCTATATTATTTAATAAGTAAGATAAAATAACTTACACCTTTAAAATTCTAGGTAAATTTGCCTTAAATTTTAATTTGTATGAAGTATAAAATGATTGTACTAGACATGGATGATACATTGTTAACCGATGCACATACCATATCTACTAGAAATAAAAACGCAATTAAAGCCGCTCAAGAAAAAGGTGTTTATGTAATCTTAGCTTCTGGAAGGCCTACACCAGCTATGACTAGTTTTGCCGAAGAGTTAGAATTAGACACCTACAATTCGTACATTATTTCTTTTAATGGTGGTCAAATTATTAACATGGCTACAGAAGAGGTTATTTTTGAGCAAACTTTAGACGTTTTAGATCTTCATAAAATATATGATTTTAGCGAAGCAAACCATACTGCCTTTATTACATATGATAATGGTAAAATTATTGGAACTAAAGATTCTGAATACATTGATGTAGAAGAAAATTTAACCGGAATTCCTTACGTAAAAGTAAACGACTTAAAGAATACCATTACACGCAATTGTGTAAAATGTTTGTTATTAGAAGAGCCCGAATATTTAAAAACGGTTGAAACCAAACTAAAAGCACACAGGCCTGATTTAAGTATTTCTAGATCTAAACCTTTCTTTTTAGAAGTAATGCCTCAGGGAATTGATAAAGCTGCTACATTAGAAAGACTTATCAAACAACTGGGTATTCAACAACAAGAAGTAATAGCTGTTGGAAACGCGGGTAATGATTTAAGCATGGTAGAATATGCTGGACTAGGAGTTTGGGTAGACAACGTTACTCCAGAATTAAGAAGTAAAGCAGACCTAATTGTAGCTTCTAATAACGAGGATGGTGTTGCAGAAGTCATAGAAAAATATCTTTTATAACTATACTTAGTATATACAACGATTTTACAACTAACCAACATCAAGCTTTTTCTTCTTTTTTTTGTGTAATTTAAAAGGGTTTCATCCTAAATATTTTATCCCATGAAAAAAAGATACTGCCCTTGTTGTAAATCTACGTTACGTTCTAAAAAGCCTAAGAAAAAATACTATCGATTGCTTTTTTTCTTAGAATTTTTAACCTGTGCTACTTGCAATACTTTTTATGCTTATAGTAAAGGCTTGTGTACCTCTTTTTGTATAACAGCAGGTGTTCCTAAAAAACATACAAAACAGCAAACAGTACTATAAAAAAATTCCCATTTCTTACTAGAAATGGGAATCCAAATTTAACTAAAACAAAACTATTTATTCTTCTATATCGTTATCTGCTAATTGAGAACGAGTCATAGATTCTTGTACACTTGCTATTTTATTATCTAACCCATAAGTTACATGTGTAAATACATCTGAGCTAGTTGTAAAATGAAACCAAGATCCTACTTTTTGACCATCAGAATAATTACCTATTGATTTCTTTTTACCGTGAACATCGTAAGAAGTCCACATTCCTTGTAATTTTTTATCTGCAGAAACGTAACCTGTTTGAGCTACACTTCCGTTTTTATGTAATAATGTTACTTTATATAAGTCACCTTGCTTTTCTACTTGTACATTATTTTTATCTTGTCCGTTAGTCACTATTCCTACAAATAATGCTGCTATTAGTAATATTGTTCTCATAATGTATATGTTTTATGTTGATATTACAAATATACAAACATTTTACATTTAAACAATATTTAATTAACATTAAATTAACATTGGAATTAAAAAACGGACTAGTTGACTGATTATAAACACCTTAGAATGTTAATTCTAAGATACTATAGTGTGAATCGTGTTGGGTTACTTCTCCGTTTTCTAAAAATAAAGCTTGAGGAGATTGGTGTACTACATTAAATTTTTCTGCAATCGCCGCAGAAATATCTCTATGAGCAATTAAATCTAAAAAGTATAATTTATATTCCTCTCCTATCTGTTTTTCAAACTTATTTAATACACTTGCACTAATACTACAACGTGTGCTATGTTTAAAAATAACTACTTTACTATCTTTAGAAGCCGCTACTGCATCGTCTAATTGAGCTACGCTTGTTAATTCAATCCAGTTTACTTTTGCTTTTGCTTCTTCTTTACTTCCTAAAATCTTATTAAATAATCCCATAATGGTTGTGTTTAAATTATATAGTACAAAGATACCGCTTCTTTGCTTACTTTTTTTAATTATTAATTAAGTCGAACTACTTTAAAACACTTACACACAAGACAAAAAGTCGGTTAAGCCCTTATAAACAAAGACACTTTGTCCCTTATACAGACAAAAATTCTTATTCTTTTTTAAGGAATAACAATTGCTATTATCAAAACAGAAAATAGCTATTTACGCTACAAATCCTTAAAATTTAATTCGTATGAACTTTAACAATTACACCATAAAGTCACAAGAAGTTGTACAACAAGCACAACAAATTGCGCAAGGATTACAACATCAACAAATAGAAAACACACATATATTTAAAGCTCTTTTAGAGGTAGATGAAAATGTAACTCCTTTTATTTTAAAAAAACTACAAGTAAATACCAACGTTTTACCACAGTTATTAAACAAAACGTTAGAAAGCTTTCCTAAAGTATCTGGTGGTCAAATAGGTCTATCTCAAACAACAGCAAAAACATTAACAGATGCCAGTAATATTGCTAAAAAAATGGATGATGAATACGTATCCATAGAACACTTATTAATTGCCTTGTTAAAAAACAAAGACACCATCAGTCAAATTTTAAAAGATCAAGGTGTTACCGAAAAAGGATTAAAAGCTGCGATACACGAGATTCGAAAAGGACAAAACGTAACCTCTCAGAGTGCGGAAGAAACCTACAACTCGCTAAACAAATACGCTAAAGATTTAAACAAATTAGCGAACACAGGTAAATTAGATCCTGTGATTGGTCGTGATGAAGAAATACGTAGAATTCTACAAATTTTATCTCGTAGAACCAAAAACAACCCTATGTTAATAGGAGAACCCGGAGTGGGTAAAACAGCCATTGCAGAAGGTTTAGCTCACAGAATTATAAAAGGTGATGTACCCGAAAATTTAAAAGACAAGCAAGTCTTTTCTTTAGACATGGGTGCTTTAATTGCAGGAGCCAAATACAAGGGAGAATTTGAGGAGCGTTTAAAATCTGTAGTAAAAGAAGTAACTGCTGCCGATGGAGATATTGTTTTATTTATTGATGAAATTCACACGCTTGTAGGTGCTGGTGGTGGCGAAGGAGCCATGGATGCTGCCAATATTTTAAAACCTGCCTTGGCTCGTGGAGAACTAAGAGCTATTGGAGCTACTACGCTAGACGAATATCAAAAGTATTTTGAAAAAGACAAAGCTTTAGAAAGACGTTTCCAAAAAGTGGTGGTTGATGAACCCGACACAGAAAGTGCTATTTCTATACTACGTGGTATTAAAGAAAAGTACGAAGCACATCATAAAATACAAATAAAAGACAGTGCTATTATTGCTGCGGTAGAATTGAGTCAACGTTATATTACCTCTCGTTTTTTACCAGACAAAGCCATTGATTTAATGGACGAGGCTGCTGCTAAAATGCGTATGGAAATAAACTCTAAACCAGAGGAATTAGATGTGTTAGACAGAAAGGTGATGCAATTAGAAATTGAGATTGAAGCTATTAAACGTGAAAAAGACGAGAAAAAACTAACGCTTTTACGCAAAGAATTGGCAGATACGCAAGAAAAAAGAGATGCTATTTATACCCAATGGAAGTCTGAAAAAGACGTGGTAGACCATGTACAAACCATTAAAGATGAAATTGACACCTATAAACTAGAGGCTGAAAAAGCAGAAAGAGAAGGAAATTATGGTTTGGTGGCAGAACTGAGATATGGTAAAATTAAAGATGCCCAAGAACGATTAGACAAAGCTCAATTAGAACTCGCTAAAAATCAAGAAACCTCTTTAGTAAAAGAAGAAGTTACCGAAGATGATATTGCCGAAGTAGTTGCCAAATGGACAGGAGTACCTGTGCAAAAAATGCTACAAAGCGAACGCGAAAAATTATTGAAGTTAGAAGATGAATTACATTTACGTGTAGTTGGACAAGAAGATGCCATAGAAGCGGTTTCTGATGCAGTACGTAGATCTAGAGCAGGTTTGCAAGATGTAAGAAAACCTTTGGGAAGTTTCTTGTTTTTAGGGACCACAGGAGTGGGGAAAACAGAATTGGCAAAAGCTTTAGCCGAATACTTGTTTGACGATGAAAACGCGTTAACACGCATAGATATGAGTGAATACCAAGAACGTCATTCTGTAAGTAGGTTGGTGGGTGCACCTCCAGGGTATGTAGGTTATGACGAAGGTGGACAATTAACAGAAGCTGTAAGGCGTAAACCGTATTCTGTGGTTTTACTAGATGAAATTGAAAAAGCACACCCAGATACTTTTAACATTTTATTGCAAGTATTAGATGAAGGTAGGTTAACAGACAACAAAGGTCGTTTAGCAGATTTTAAAAACACGATTATTATTATGACTTCTAACATGGGAGCAGACATTATTAAAGATCGTTTTGAAAATGCTAAAAAACAATCAAGAGAACAAATAGCAGACGTTGCTAAAGGAGAAGTTTTACAAAACTTAAAACAAATTGTAAGACCCGAATTTATCAACCGTATTGACGAAATTGTGATGTTTACCCCGTTAGATTTGAATGAAATTACACAAATTGTAGCATTGCATTTAAAAGGATTAACACATGTATTGTCCAATAAGGAAATTACGTTAACCGCTACAGAACACGCAAAAACAGCTTTGGCAAGAAAAGGATTTGATCCTGAATTTGGAGCAAGACCTGTAAAACGTGTGATTCAGAAAGAAGTATTAAACCTACTTTCTAAAGAAATTTTAGCAGGAAATATCAGCAATCAAAGTCATGTAACTTTAGATGCTATTGATGAACAGTTATTCTTTAAGAATTCTTAAATTACAAACAATTTAAAACAACTTCTTCTCAAAACTATCCATTAGTTTTTGAGTAGAAGTTTTCTTAACATCATCCATTAACAAAACATTGATGCATTTACTTTTTTCTTACGGTACTTTACAATCTAAAAAAATTCAATTAGATCTTTTTGGAAGAACTTTAACAGGTACACCTGATACTGTAGAAGGATACCGATTAGGGAAATTAAAAATCATCGATGCTGATGTGATTTTAGAAAATGAAACTGATTATTACCTAATTGCTGAAATTTCTAACAATACTAACGACCAAATAGAAGGAGTACTTTTTGAAATTTCTCAAGAAGAATTAGAGCAAGCAGATGTTTACGAAGGGATGGATTATAAAAGAATAAAAACCACCTTTATCTCTGGTAAAAAGGGATGGATTTATATAGCAAATAACTAAAAATAAAAAATAATTATGAGCACATTAAGATTAGGTGATATTGCACCCAACTTTACAGCAAAAACATCAGAAGGAGACATTAACTTTCATGAATGGTTAGGAGAAGGATGGGGAATTTTATTCTCTCACCCCGCAGACTACACTCCTGTTTGTACTACGGAATTAGGTACCGTTGCTAAATATACAGAAGAGTTTACCAAAAGAAACGTAAAAGTAGCCGCTTTAAGTGTAGACGGTGTAGACTCTCATTTAGGTTGGATAAAAGACATTAACGAAACTCAAAACACTACGGTAAACTTCCCTATTATTGCGGATGAAGATAGAAAAGTTTCTGATTTGTATGATATGATTCACCCAAATGCAGATACTACACTAACTGTACGTTCTGTTTTTGTGATTGGACCTGACAAAAAAATTAAGTTAACCATTACCTACCCTGCTTCTACAGGAAGAAATTTTGATGAGTTATTAAGAGTGATTGATTCTTTACAATTAACAGCGTATCACAAAGTAGCTACTCCTGCAAACTGGAAACACGGTGACGATGTAGTGATTGTTCCTGCAGTTAAAAACGAAGACATTGCTGAATTATTCCCAAAAGGACATAAAGAGGTGAAGCCTTATTTAAGGGTAACTCCGCAACCTAACGTTTAAAAAACATCTTACAATAAAAAAAGCTCTACGGTACTTTACTATAGAGCTTTTCTTTTTAAAAGCATCCTAAAAAAGAGATATTGAATGACGAAAAACGTAGACATTGTAATTATTGGAGCGGGTTTAACAGGGCTTACCTTGGCTTATTATTTAGCTAAAACCAACTATAATTTTGTAATACTAGAAGCAAGAGATAGAATTGGAGGAAGAATTTATACCAAAGAAAACAAAAATGCTCCTCCTGTAGAGTTAGGAGCTACTTGGTTTGCTCATCAACACACAGAAGCTTTACGTTTGTTAAAAGAACTTAACCTTGAAGTGTTTAAACAGATTTTAGGCAATACAGCTATTTATGAACCCATTTCTACCAATCCTCCTCAAATTGTAGAGTTGCCTAAAAATCAGACCCCAAGTTATCGATTAAAAGGAGGAACACAACAATTGATCAATGTATTATTTACTACTATTAATTCTGATATCTTACAATTAAACCAAATCGTAAATTCTATCAGTAGAGAAAATAACAAAACTGTTGTAACAACTCAAAATCATCAATTTTCTGCTTCTTATGTGGTTACTACATTACCTCCTCATTTGTTAGAAAGCACTGTTAAAATTAATCCTAAATTAGGATCCGATTTTAGCACTATCGCACAAGAAACACATACTTGGATGGGAGAATCTATTAAAGTGAGTCTTACCTACAAGGAACCTTTTTGGCAAAAAGATAATTTAAGTGGTACTATTTTTAGCAACGTAGGCCCTATTC
>CALHCC010000123.1 GCA_937930675.1 uncultured Flavobacteriaceae bacterium | reverse complement strand
TTTGATGATTTAAAACAAGTAAAGCAATGGCTCTATAAAATGATCAAAGAAATGACTCCAGAAACTATAAAATCAATCGTTGGGAATCATCACTATCTAAATGCTTTTAATAAGACATTTAATTTTTAAAATGGTATTAATATACATACTTTATCCAGTATAAAATTGATTCGTTTTGATTTTGGGAAGCTCTACCATGAAACACATCCAGTATTTCTTCTAACCATGACTTATTAG
The DNA here is from genome assembly GCA_937930675.1 of uncultured Flavobacteriaceae bacterium. Classification (GTDB taxonomy): domain Bacteria; phylum Bacteroidota; class Bacteroidia; order Flavobacteriales; family Flavobacteriaceae; genus Wenyingzhuangia. The sequence continues at coordinate 17,848 of CALHCC010000123.1, read as the reverse complement.
GATCTAAACCATTAATAGTGAGAGAATTTAATTCAGAATTAACTCTTAAAACGAGCCGATCTAAATCATTTTTGAGTTTGATAAACTCTTTAATTAGTTTGTTTAGGTTGTTTTTTACTGATATTCCAATCTCTAAAATTGATAAAGTATCCTGTACTCACCATGAAGTCGTAATCTCTACCTTTTTTTAGTCTTAAATAAACAGTTGTTAAGTTAGTTCGCTTTTTAACAATTAAGTTTATTGATGCCATTTTAATTTGTTTTAAAAACAAGCTCTTCTACTTCCTGATAGTTCCCACATAATTCCCACATTACGCTAAAATTTGATTGATTTTTGAAGGTAAACAGAGAAATTTTTAGGAATAACTTCCGCCCATTTACTCAGTATTTACAAGGGGAGTTGTTAAAAAATCATGACTCTGATACAAAGGATCAAAATGTAAGAAAAGGCTACCGCCCTAGGTACAAAGTTCAACTGTAAACACAGTTGGACTTTTTTTGTTTAGAATTTAAAATTTTATGGGTATTGTAGCTTTTTGTTTAAAAAACACATACCAGTACATACTAGTTTGTGGTTTTTTGTATATTTGCTTTTATGACGTTAGCTCCCATAGAAAGAAAATTAGGAACACCTAAATACAAACAGATTATTAATTCTGTTGAGCAGGCTATTGCAAATAAGCAATTAGTTAAAGGAGATAAATTACCGTCTATTAGTAAAATTCAGAAAGAGAATAAAGTTTCTAGAGACACGGTTTTAACGGCTTTAAATGAGTTGAAAACTAGAGGTATTGTACAATCTATTGCTGGTAAAGGATACTATGTTTTAAGTGAAAATATAGTAATTGGAAAAAAAGTATTTTTATTGTTTGATGAGTTAAATGCTTTTAAAGAAGATTTATACAATTCCTTATTAAAGTATTTAGAAGTAAATACACAAGTTGATATTTATTTTCATCATTTTAATACCGAGGTATTTAATAAGTTGGTGTTTGATAGTATTGGGAATTACACGTCTTATGTAATTATGCCTGCTAATATTAAAGATACAGATGCAGTTATTAGTCAGTTGCCTAAAGATAAGGTGTATATATTAGACCAAATGTATCCTGAATTGAAGAAGTATTCAGGGATTTATCAGAATTTTGAAAAAGATATTTACACCAATTTATCTAAAGGTTTACAAGCACTTGAAAAATATTCTAAACTAGTTTTGTTGTTCTCTAAAAAAAATCAACCCTTAGGTATGTTAAAAGGATTTAAATTGTTTTGTAAAGAGCATCATTTAAATCACGAAGTGGTAGACCATGTGCAAAATAGAGTTTTGCAAAAAGGGGAAGTATATGTAGTACCCGACGATAGAAATTTAATTAGTATTATTAAAAAAATAAAAGAACTCAATTGGGAGTTGTCTAAGGATGTAGGAATTATTTCTTACAACGACACTTTATTAAAAGAAGTAGTAGAGGGAGGGATTACAACCATTTCTACAGATTTTAATGAAATGGGTAAACGTTTGGCTAGAATGTTAAACAATAAAGAGCAAGCCCAAATAGAGAATCCTAATCATTTAATTATAAGACAATCACTTTAAAAAAGATATAAATTGTATACAGTAAAAGAAATCGAATCCAACGGATTAAGTTATTTGCAAGTAGAGAGTGCTAACAAACTTTCTGAGGTTAAAATTTGTTTAAATAGAGGTGCTGCTATAGAAGAACTTCGTTTAAAAGGAGAGACGTTAATTAAAGATTTAGCTCCCTTAGAATATAAAAACACTTATGCATCTTCTTTATTATTTCCGTTTGCCAACAGAATTAAAGATGGAAAATACAAGTATAAAGGAAAAGAATTTCAGTTTGAATGTAATGAAGAAAATTTAAACAATGCTTTACACGGTTTGTTGCATCATCAAACATTTGAATTGATCAACAAAGAGATTTCTGATGAAAAAGTGGCATTAACGTTAAGCTATACTGAAAAAACTAGAACAAAAGGATTTCCTTATACATACACAGTTGAGGTTACCTATACACTAACAAGCAATTCGTTAGATTTAAATTTTGTTGTAAAGAATAACGATACGCAAGCATTTCCTTTTACCTTAGGATGGCATCCCTATTTTTTAAGTGCCGATTTATCTAAAAGTAGCTTAAACTTTAAGAGTACTAAAACGATTGCTTTTGATGAAAGAATGATTACCAAAAAGGTAATTGATAGAGAAGTAACCATGCCTTTTTATATAGAAAATAAGGAGCTAGATAACTGTTACGCATTAGAAAATGGGACTGTAATTTTTGATACTCCTAAGTATAAGATGGAAATAAATTCTACAGCAAAAGAGAATTTTTTCCAAATGTATACACCTCCTATAGCCAATACCATTGCTTTAGAGCCTGTTACTGGAATTTCGGATAGCTTTAACAACCAAATGGGATTGCAAGAATTGCAGCCAGGAGCTACCCACCAAATAACATGGTCAGTTCAATTACAATAAAAAAAGTTTAAAAAGAAATGCCTTTTAACAGGCAACGAATCATAAAATATTAATTTTTAAAATATATGGATACTAAATTAGTTCAAAAAGTTTCAGAGAATTTTGCTAAAAACTTTTCATCAGAGCCAGTACTTATTTACTCGCCAGGACGTATTAACATCATCGGAGAACATACAGATTACAATGCTGGTTTTGTATTTCCAGCGGCTATAGACAAAGGAATTGTTGCTGCTATTCAAAAGAATAATGGAAACGAATCTACAGCAATTGCCATAGATATGGATGAATCTTATAAGTTTGATACTAATAATTTAGATACAAGTAATTTGTCTAGTTGGCAAGCTTATGTGGTAGGAGTGGCAGCAGAAATTCAAAAGAAAGGGAAAACTTTTGGGAATTTTGATATTGTTTTTGGAGGAAATATACCAGATGGAGCAGGAATGTCTTCTTCGGCAGCCTTAGAAAACAGTGTGGTTTTTGGAATTAACGAATTATTCGATTTAGGATTAACTAAATACGAAATGGTTTTAATTTCTCAAGCAGCAGAACACAATTATGTAGGTGTTAAATGTGGAATTATGGATCAGTATGCATCTATGTTTGGTATAGAAAATAGTGCCTTATTGTTAGATTGTAGAACTGCACAAGCTGAGCCATTTAAAATAGATCTTAAAGAGTATCAATTATTGTTGTTTAACACCAACGTAAAACACAAATTATCTGATAGTGCTTATAATGACAGACGTGCTGTTTGTGAAAAAACGGCAGAAATGTTAGGAATTGATGCTTTAAGAGATGCTACTGAGGCTGACTTAGAAAAGGTAAAAGATAAATTATCAGCAGAAGATTTTCAAAAAGTATTGTATGTAGTACAAGAAAATGAAAGAGCAGAAAAAGCATCGACTGCAATGAAAGAAGGTGATTTAGAAGGATTAGGAAAGTTAATCTACGGATCTCATAACGGATTACAGCACCAATACAAAGTAAGTTGTGATGAGTTAGACTTTTTAGTAGACTTAGCAAAAGAGAATTCAAACATTTTAGGAGCTAGAATGATGGGTGGTGGTTTTGGTGGTTGTACTATCAACTTAATTAAAAAGACGGCGGTAGCTAGCTTTAAAGAAAAAGCAGTAGCAGCTTATACAGAAAAATTTGGACACGAATGTTCTCCTTACGAGGTAGCATTGTCTGACGGAACAAACGTAATTAAATAAGAAATAAACTATATTAAAATGGATAAGAATTTAGAAGATTATTCACATAAGAGATTTAACATCTTAACTGGAGAGTGGGTATTGGTATCCCCTCACAGATCTAAACGTCCTTGGCAAGGTCAAAACGAAGCAGTAAATAACGAGAAAAGACCAGCGTATGATGAGTCTTGTTATTTATGTGCTGGTAACACAAGAATTAGTGGAGATGTAAATCCAAAATATACAGGAACGTATGTTTTTACGAATGATTTTGCTGCTTTGCAAAGCGATTCTCCTGAGTTTGAAGTAAATGATGGTTTGTTACAGGCACAAAGCGAAAAAGGAATTTGTAAAGTAATCTGTTTTAGTCCAGATCACTCTAAGAGTTTGGCTGATATGGATGTTCCTGGAATTACAGAGGTTGTTAAAACTTGGCAAAGAGAGTATAAAGAAATCGGTAGTAACGACATGATTAATTACGTTCAGATTTTTGAAAACAAAGGAGCTGTGATGGGATGTAGTAATCCACACCCACACGGTCAAATTTGGTCTCAATCTAGTTTACCAAATGAAGTTTCTAAAAAAGATGCTACACAAAGGGCTTATTTTGTAGATAAAAAATCTAGTTTGTTAGGTGATTATTTAGCACAAGAATTAAACGGAGATAGAGAAAGAATTATTTTTGAAAATGATGCTTTTGTGGTGTTAATTCCTTTCTGGGCAATTTGGCCTTTCGAAGCTATGATTGCACCTAAAAAACAGTTAAATAGCATTTTAGATATGAACGAAGAAGAAGCTGCTTTGTATGCTGAAGCTATTTCTGTGTTAACAAAGGCTTATGATAAGTTGTTTAATACATCTTTCCCATATTCTAGTGGTATTCACCAAGCGCCAACAGATGGGCAAGATAATTCTCATTGGCATTTTCACATGAGTTTTTACCCACCATTGTTAAGAAGTGCTACTGTTAAGAAATTTATGGTAGGATACGAAATGTTTGGTACTCCTCAGCGTGATATTACGGCAGAAGGAGCAGCACAAAGATTAAGAGATTTGTTATAAAAAGAAATCTTATTATACAATAAAGCCTCATCTTTTAGATGAGGCTTTATTGTATAATAAAGAATTATATTGAATTATTATTTAATAGCATTTTTCATAGCATCACTAGCTTTGTGAACTGTGTTAGAAGCAGCGTTTTTTGTATTGTTTAAAGCATCTCCAGTTTTATCAACTACGTTTTCAGCAGCACTTTTAGCACTATGAGCAGCTTGATTTACTACATCTCCAGCTTTACTAACAGTATTAGAAGCAGCATCTTTTGCATTATTTAAAGCTTCTCCAGTGGCATTAACAGTATTGTTTACAGCGTCTCCTGCTTTGTTAATTACATTTCCTGCGGTATCAGTTGTTGCGTTGATTGCATTTCCAGCAGCATCAGCTGCATGATTTACAGCATCTCCTGCTTTGTTAACTACATTTCCTGCAGCATCTGTTGTAGTGTTAATTGCATGACCAGCAGCATCTGTTGTGCTTTTTACAGTTTCTCCAACTTTTTTAGTAGCTTCTTTACAAGATAATACACTCATAGATATAGCAATCGCTAAAACACTTAATGTGATTTTTTTCATAATACTTTTGATTTAGTTTCTTCAAAAATAATAAAAAATTAATTAACAAAGGTTAGGTATTTATAATATTAAAAATTAAAACAAGGGTGTGTTTATAATTAAGAAAATATTTAACTAATAAATTACACTTTCTTTAATTTCATCAACGACTTCTGGATTTAATAGCGTTGAAATATCCCCTAAGTTTTCAGCATCGTTAGAAGCTATTTTTCTTAAGATACGTCTCATAATTTTTCCGGAACGTGTTTTAGGAAGCCCGCTTACAAACTGAATTTTATCCATTTTAGCAATGGCACCAATAGTTTTGGTAATTACATGATTAATTTCTTTTCTCAGTAACTCTTCATCTGTAGTAACATTATTGTATTTGGTTACATAGGCATATAAAGCATTTCCTTTAACATCGTGTGGAAAACCAACAATAGCACATTCTACAATATCTTCATGCTCATTAATAGCGTTTTCAATAGGTGCGGTTCCTAAATTGTGACCAGAAACAATAATAACATCGTCCATTCTACCCGTAATTCTGTAATTTCCCATAGCATCTCGGTAAGCACCATCTCCTGTAAAGTACTTGCCAGGAAAAGCAGAAAAATATGTTTCTTTATAGCGTTGATGATTGCCATAAATGGTTCTTGCCATACTTGGCCATGCTCCTTTAATAGCCAAACTACCTTCTGCTGGAGATTCGGTAATTTCTTCTCCTTTTTCGTTTAATAACACAGGTTGTACTCCAGGTAAGGGTTGTGTAGCAAAAGTTGGCCTTAAAGGGGTGATACCTGCTAAAGCAGAAATCATAATTCCACCTGTTTCTGTTTGCCACCATGTGTCTACAATAGGGCAAGTTCCTTTACCAATATTATCATTGTACCAATGCCAAGCTTCTTCGTTAATGGGTTCTCCTACAGATCCTAAAACTTTTAAGCTAGTTAATTTGTGTTTTTCTACTAAATGTAACGGTTGTTTTGCTAAGGCTCTAATGGCAGTTGGGGCGGTATAAAAGTGGGTAACTTTTAATTTGTCTACAATCTCCCAAAAACGACCGTAATCTGGGTAGGAAGGTACACCTTCGAACATAACTGTAGTGGCACCACTTGCTAAAGGCCCATAAATAATGTAGGAGTGTCCTGTAATCCAACCAATATCTGCAGTACACCAGTAGATGTCGTTCTTTTTAGCTTGGAATACGTTTTGAAATGTGTAGGTTGTACCTACCATATACCCACCACAAGTATGTACCATTCCTTTGGGTGTTCCTGTAGATCCAGAAGTATATAAAATGAACAGCATGTCTTCTGCATCCATATCTTCGGCAGGGCAGTAATGGTCTTTTGTTTTTTGTAATTCATCAAACCAAAAAGTGTCTCTATTTGGTTTCATTGCTGTGGGTTCTACGGTTCTACGGTACACAATTACATTTTTTATACAAGGAGTGTTTTCTAGAGCTTCGTCACAAACAGCTTTTAAATTGATTGGTTTGGTACCTCTGTAAACTTCGTTTGCTGTAATTAATAGTTTACATTCAGAATCGTTAATTCTACTGGCTAATGCTGATGCAGAAAAACCGGCAAATACAATAGAATGCACTGCACCAATTCTTGCACAAGCTAACATGGCAATGGCTAGTTCTGGAATCATAGGCATGTATAAACATACTCTGTCTCCTTTGTTAATGCCTTTGTTTTTTAATACGTTGGCAAAGGCAGATACTTTATGGTATAATTGTCTGTAGGTGATGTGTCTAGATTCTTCTATAGGGTTGTTAGGTTCCCAAATAATAGCGGTTTTATTTCCAAGCTTTTCTAAATGTCTGTCTAAACAATTTTCGGTAATATTTAATTTAGCTCCTTGAAACCATTTGATGTTTGGTTTGTTAAAATCGGCTTCTAAAACGGTATCCCATTTTTTTCTCCAAACAAAGTTTTGTGCAATTTCTGCCCAAAAAACTTCGGGATTTTGCGTGCTTTGTTTATAGTCTTCTTTGTATTGACGATAGGATTTTATTTTCATGGTTTTCTATGGTATTTTAGATTTATGAATTTAATGATTGTTGTATCAATATCAAAAACTATTTTTTGTTGATTATTTTATTGTAATATTTGATTTTTGTTGTAGATTTTTTAAAATAACACTGTGTTTTCTATGCTCCGTGATTGCAGAATATTTTTAGTTATTGCGATGTTTTGCACTAGGGATAGAACGGTGTGTTTGAGCTCTTTTGTTGGGTGTTTGAACGAAGTGGAAAATACTCAGTAAAAAGCGAGTAGTGATAGCCCGACCTTTAGGGAGTGTCCAAGGTAAGTGTTTGTTGATTTGTGAAATTGTTAAGACGTTGTAGATGTGCTTATGGCTGTTAACGAATATCTTACCTAAAAATAATGGAGAAAAGAAAGATAACGATGTTAAATAATTAAAGGGGTAGTGGTGTCGAAAAGGTTTTCATTGTTTTTAAAGGTTGGAACGTCGTTAAGTTGATGTATCTGTTTATATTTGTGTGCAGAATTAAATTCCATATACAATGAACAAAAAAGTAATCTTAATGATTCTTGATGGGTGGGGAGTGACTCAAGACCCAAAAGTATCAGCAGTTTTTAATGCAAAAACATCTTATATTGATTCTTTATACAATAAATATCCTAACGCTACTTTAAGAACAGATGGTGAACATGTTGGTTTGCCTGATGGACAAATGGGGAATTCTGAGGTTGGGCATATGAATTTAGGTGCTGGTAGAATTGTATATCAGAACTTGACTAAAATTAACATGGCGGTTAGAGATAACACCTTAAGCCAAGAAAAGGTTTTAGTGGATACGTATAAATACGCTAAGGAAAACAATAAAAAAGTTCATTTGTTAGGATTGGTTTCTAATGGAGGAATTCATGCACACATAGATCATTTAAAAGGTTTGTTAACGGCTGCAAAAGAAAACGGATTGGATGAAAATGTGTTTTTACATGCGTTTACGGATGGTCGTGATTGTGATCCTAAATCTGGAGCTTACTTTATAAACGAAATTCAAGAGCATATGGCTCAGTCTACTGGTGAATTGGCTACGATGACTGGACGTTACTATGCTATGGATAGGGATAACCGTTGGGAGCGTGTTGCAAAAGCGTACCACGCTATTGTAAATGCTGAAGGAACAAAATCTACGGACGCAGTGGCTACTTTAAAAGCTAATTACGAGGCTGGAACTACGGATGAGTTTATTGAGCCTGTAATTATGACGGATGCTGATGGAAACCCGAAAGGAAAAATTGAAGAGGGAGATGCGGTAATTTTCTTTAACTATAGAACAGATAGAGGTAGAGAGTTAACGAATGCGTTGTCTCAAAATGATTTTCCTGAGGAAAACATGAAGAAATTAGATTTATACTTTACTACCATTACTTTATACGATGAAACGTTTAAAGGAATTAATGTAATTTATAACAACGATAATATTAAAAATACGTTGGGAGAGGTTTTATCTAAAGCAGGTAAAAAACAAATTCGTATTGCAGAAACAGAAAAGTACCCACACGTTACTTTCTTTTTCTCTGGTGGACAAGAAGATCCATTTGAAGGAGAGTCTCGTATTTTAAGAAATTCGCCAAAAGTAGCTACTTACGATTTAAAGCCAGAAATGAGTGCTTATGAATTAAAAGATGCTTTGTGTGAAGATTTAAAGAAAGGTGAAGCAGATTTTGTGTGTTTAAACTTTGCAAATGGTGATATGGTTGGGCATACGGGAATGATGGATGCTGCTATTAAGGCTTGTGAGGCTGTAGATGCTTGTGCGAAAGAGGTGATTGAGACTGGTTTAGAAAATGGATATTCTACTTTGTTAATTGCGGATCATGGTAACTGTGAAACGATGATGAATCCTGATGGATCTCCTCATACGGCACATACTACCAACCCAGTTCCAATGATTTTAATTGACAAAGAATTAAAAGAAATTAAAGAAGGTGTTTTAGGGGATGTTGCTCCAACGATCTTAAAATTAATAGGTGTAGATCAGCCAGAAGATATGACAAGATTCCCGTTAGTGTAATTTTGTTGTTAACAACTATAAAAAACGCTTTGTGATATTTTACAAAGCGTTTTTTTTGTGGTATACGTTGTTTTAATTAATTCTAAAATAATGCATACCTGTTGAGATAGATGAGGGTTTGGATGTGTTTTTTTATTTTGCTTAGAAATATATTTCTTGAACAAACAGCCCCTTAATATTGTATGGATGAAACGTGATTTACGTTTGCAAGACCATGCTCCGTTATACAAAGCAGAGCAAAGTACCATTCCTTATATACTTATTTTTTTGTTTGAATCTTCTTTAATAAAACATCCGGATACTAGTTTAAGGCATTTACAATTTGTGTATCATTCTATTGAGGTATTGAATGTACGATTGAGAAAATTTAACAGAGAAGTAACCTTGTTTTACGGAGAAGCTTTAGAGGTGTTTACTTTTTTAACAGATCATTATCAGGTTCAAAATATATTTAGTTACCAGGAAAGTGGTGTAAAAAAAACATGGGATAGAGATAAGTTAATTGCAGCGTTTTGTAAGGTTAAAAAAATAGATTGGCAAGAGTTTCAACGAGATGGAATTATTAGAGGGATTAAAAATAGAGACAATTGGACCAAGCTTTGGCATCAGAAAATGCATCAACCTTTACTGGAAAATACCTATACAAAAGGAACAATAGATGTGTTAGAACATTCTTTTAATTTACCTACAGATTTTCTAAATAAATTACAAGAATATTCAAAAGAGTATCAATTAGCAGGAGAACACAATGCTTGGCGATACTTAAAATCCTTTGTTAGCCAACGAGGATTTAATTATCAAAAATACATTTCTAAACCTATAGAAAGTAGAATGTCTTGTAGTCGATTGTCTCCTTTTTTAGCTTGGGGGAATCTTAGTATTAAACAAGTTTTTCAGTATGTAGGTACACATCCCAATGGTACTAAAAATAGCAAAGCGTTTTCGGCAATGTTAACCCGATTGCATTGGCATTGTCATTTTATTCAAAAGTTTGAAGTAGCCTGTAATTACGAAACTCAATGCATTAATAAAGGTTACGAACTATTATTGCATACGAAGAACGTTGCTTTTTTAGAAGCTTGGCAAACAGGTACAACAGGATACCCATTAATAGATGCTTGTATGCGAGCTGTTACACATACGGGTTGGCTTAATTTTAGAATGCGTGCCATGGTGGTGTCTTTTTTGGTTTTTAATTTAGACTTGGATTGGAGAGAGGGTGTTTATTTTTTAGCGAAACAATTTTTAGATTACGACCCTGGGATTCATTACCCGCAGTTTCAAATGCAAGCCGGTACTACAGGGATTAATACGGTAAGATTGTATAATCCTGTTAAAAACTCAGAAGATCACGATCCTAAGGGGTTGTTTATAAAAAAGTGGGTGCCAGAACTAAAAAATGTACCTGAAAATTATATTCATACACCTTGGGAAATGACTCCGATGGAGCAGACTTTTTGCGGAATTGAAATAGGAAAAGATTATCCGTTACCCATTGTTGATTTAAAGCAGAGTTCTAAAATAGCTAGAGATAAAATATGGGGTCATAAAAAACACCCTTTGGTGGTTAAAGAAAAGAGTAAATTGTTACAAATACATGTAAATAGAGGTTGAGTTGTTGTAAGTGAGTTGAATAATTATCTCCATACTTTTTTGTCAATAATTTGTACTTCGCCTTTTTTTTCTAAAATTTTTAACGTCCTAATTACAGTTTCTACTCGTAAGCCAGTTAAACTTGCTATTTGTTGTCTTGTTAAATGAATTTCAGATAATTCTTTTTGTTTAATTACAGATTCTTTAACGTAGTTTAAAAGCGTCATAATTTTATGTGAAGCTTCTTCAGAAGATAGTTCTGCAGCCATAATGGCTTTGTATCGTAACCTTTTAGCAATGGCTTTTGTAATGTTGATGGTGATTTTAGGGTGGTTTTCTAATAGTTCAAAAAATGTTTTTTTAGAAAGTCTTATCAACGTGCTTTTTTCTAATGCAATAGCGTTTGCTGGGTAGTTGCATTCTTCAAACAAAGGCGGTTCTCCAAAACTTTGATTGTTGTAGAAAATACCTTGTATAAACTCCTTTCCTGCATCACTGTAATTATTCATTTTAATACTTCCAGTTATGATTTGATAGTAGTATTTGGCAGTGTTTTCTTGTTTGAAAATAAACTCATTTTTGCGAACTGTAAATAATTCGGCACCATGCTTCAATAAAATTTCGTTAGGAATCATTAGATAAGGTAGTTTGTTGTTAAAAACTCCGTCTTTATGATGTACATCATAAAGACGGAGTTTTTAATATAGGAGCTTTGTAGTAAAATATTAAAAATTATTACAATGAAATTGATATTCACAAAAAAAGTATGGGATGAATTAGAGTTTAATAGATTTGGATTTATGTGTGTTTCTATTACTTCTCAAAGTTGTTTAGGAGGAATTGCAGTATGTTTTTTATTACAGTTAGAGAAACCGTTGTCTTTTGTTTTTTTAACACTTGTAACGATAGTTAGTATGTTATCAAACTCTATGGCTATCGCTCAATTACCAATTAAGTGGGTTGTTAATATGTTTATAACAGCTGTTGTAGTTACTCTAATTACATTAATTACAAGTCTTATTCTTTTATCATAAAAAATATAAATATTAAAAAAAGCAAAATAATGGCAAGTTTAAAAACAATAGAAATAGTTAAATCTACTGCACCAGTACTTAAAGAACATGGAGCTACAATTACTAAAGTCTTTTATAGAATGTTATTTGAAAACCATCCTGAATTAAAAGATGTTTTTAATATGACACATCAAAAAAAAGGATCTCAACCTAAAGTTCTAGCTAATGCAATTTTTCAATATGCGACATATATTGATCAGTTAGATGCGTTAGGAGACGCTGTTAAGTCTATTACTCAAAAGCATGTGAGTTTATCTGTTACCCCAGAGATGTACCCTATAGTGGGTAAATATTTATTATTAGCGATTAAAGATGTTCTAGGAGATGCTGCTACAGATGAGATAATAGATGCATGGGCTGAAGCTTATACGGATTTAGCGGGGATTTTAATTAATGTAGAAGAAGAAGTATATAAAAAAGCTGAAACTAAAGAAGGTGGTTTTAGAGGACATTCGAATTTTGTAGTAATTAAAAAAGTAAAAGAAAGTACTAACGTAATTTCTTTCTATTTAAAAAATACAAGTATCGATAAGGTACCAGAATTTATTTCGGGTCAATATGTTGCTGTAACTGTAGCTATTCCTGGAGAAGAGCATAAACATACACGTAATTATAGTCTTTCAGATGTTTCTGGTAAAGATTATTTAAGAATTAGTGTTAAAAAAGAAGAATTAAATCCTAAAGGAATTGTATCTAATTATTTACATGATTCTGTAAATGTAGGAGATTCTTTAACATTAGGAATTCCATCAGGGGTGTTTACTTTAAAAGAAACGAAAAATCCTATCCTATTAATTGCTGGGGGAATTGGAATTACACCTTTAATGAGTATGTATAATACTTTGGCTGAGAATAAGCTTAATAAAATTACTTTTATTAATTGTGCTATTAATAGTAATTACTTTCCTTTTAAAGAAGAGATAAGTAAAGGTTTAACATCGTCTAATATAAACATTGTAACTGTTTTTAGCGATCCTTTAGAATCAGATCAAAAAAATAAAAATTTTGATTATCAAGGTTTTGTTAATAATTCAATTATTTCAAAATATATAACCAAGGATACTGAAGTTTATTTTTGCGGTCCTACTCCTTTTATGTCTAGTGTTTTGAGTATTTTAAAAGAATTAAAAACTCCAGAAACGAATATAAATTATGAGTTTTTTGGGCCTGAGGAAGAATTACAAATTATTTAGTTAAAATTATTTTAAACTTAATTCTTCTGTTATTTAATGTTAATCATGAAAAAATAAATTGCGGTTAGACATAAAAAAAACCGATGCTTTAGCATCGGTTTCTTATTTATATGTGTTTTATATTATTACAACTATTCTTTAGCTGTTAAAACTACACGTCTATTTTGTGCTCTACCAGCACGAGTTTTGTTAGATGCAATTGGTTTTGCTTCTCCATATCCAACAGCATGTAATCTAGAGCCTTCGATACCATGAGTAGCTAAGTAATCTACAACTGCTTGTGCTCTTCTTTGAGAAAGTTTTAAGTTGTTTGCATCGTTACCAACACTATCAGAGTGTCCTTCAACGTCAAAATTAACTTGTTTAAACTCGTTCATTACTTTTGCAACTTTATCTAAAGTTCTTGCAACTCCAGGTTTAAAACTAGATTTACCAGTGTTAAATTGAATGGTTTTAGCATATTTACCTAAAGTAGCTTTTGCTTCTACAGATAATTTAGCTGGACATCCATCTTCAGAAGAAACACCTGCTTTGTTAGGGCATTTGTCATCTTTATCTAAAATTCCATCACCATCTGTGTCTGGCCAAGGGCATCCATTGTTAGCTACAGGTCCAGATTGGTTAGGACATTTGTCATCACTTCCATAAACACCATCTTTATCGGCATCAGGACATCCTTGTTGAGAAGCTGGTCCTGCAATGTTTGGACATTTATCGTTTGCGTCTGCTACACCATCTTTATCACTATCAGGACATCCGTTTAAAGTACCTGCTACGTTAGGACATTTATCGTCAGCATCTGCTACACCGTCTTTATCAGCATCAGGACAACCGTTTACGGTACCTGCTACAGTTGGACATTTATCTACTTTGTCTAAAAATCCATCACCGTCTGTGTCTGGACATTTAAGGTTTGGAGCTCCTACACAAACTCCATTTGTAGAAATTGCATTTACACCTGCACTATCTACTACATTGCAACAATCTTGTGCAAATGTGATAGAATATGACAGCATTCCTAGTAAGAATAATGTTTTTTTCATTTTTTATGTTTTAGATTTTATATGCAAATCTAAAAATAATACCTTAATAGAAAAACAATTTTAGAATAAACAGTATGTATTTGTTAAGAATTGTATAAAATAAATACGTAGAAAGGCTTAATTTTTGGAATCAGTATTTTTTACGTAGTAGAATTGTGAAATATTTAAAACAAAAATTGGATAAGATCTTCAATTTTAGAGATTTTTAGAATTTCGATATTCGTATCTTTCTGAGAAGTTTTGCAAAATTTAGAAATTACTATTTTTTCGAAGCCTAATTTTTCTGCCTCGCTAATTCTTTGTTCTACTCTATTTATAGGTCTTATTTCTCCTGCCAATCCTACTTCGGCTGCAAATGCATAATTTTGAGGAATGGGTTCGTCTTCGTTGCTAGAAAGTACGGCTACAACAACGGCAAGGTCTATCGCAGGATCATCTACAGAAATTCCTCCAGTAATATTTAAAAATACATCTTTAGCTCCTAATCTAAAACCTGCTCTTTTTTCTAAAACGGCTAAAATCATATTTAAGCGTTTAAGGTTGTACCCTGTAGCCGATCGTTGGGGGGTTCCGTAAACAGCAGTACTCACCAATGCTTGTACTTCTATCATTAAAGGTCTCATTCCCTCTAAAGTTGCAGCAATGGCAGTTCCGCTTAAGTCTCCTTCTTTTTTAGAAATTAATATTTCGGATGGATTTTTAACTTCTCTTAAACCGCCACTACGCATTTCAAAAATTCCTAATTCTTGTGTAGAACCAAATCTGTTTTTTAACGCTCTTAAAATTCTGTAGGTATGATTTCTGTCTCCTTCAAATTGTAGTACCACATCTACCATGTGTTCTAAAATTTTAGGCCCTGCAATACTTCCTTCTTTGTTGATGTGACCGATAACCAAAACAGGAGTACCGGTTTCTTTAGCAAATTTAATAAGTTCTGTAGTGGTTTCTTTTATTTGAGAAATAGAGCCTGCAGAGCTTTCTACATAATCCGTGTGTAGGGTTTGAATAGAATCAATCACCAAAATTTCGGGTTGTTCTAGTTGAATAGCTTTAAATATTTTTTGCGTATTTGTTTCGGTTAAAATTAAACAGTTTTCGTTTAAATTTTGAACGCGTTCTGCTCTCAATTTTATTTGAGTTTGGCTTTCTTCTCCGGATACGTATAAAACTTTGTGTTTCATACTTAAAGCTACCTGAAGTGTTAACGTAGATTTTCCAATTCCAGGTTCTCCTCCTAAAAGAATAATAGAACCAGGTACAATACCGCCTCCTAATACATTGTTTAATTCGGTACTAACAGCGTTGTATCTAACTTCGTTCTGAATTTGAATGTCTTTAACCTTTAAAGGAACGTTTGCTTTTCTAGGCTCTTTGTCTATTTTCCAATCCGTTTTTTCTTCTTTAGAAACTACTTCTTCAACAATCGTATTCCATTCTTTACAAGTGGTACATTGTCCCATCCATTTGGCATGTTGTGTTCCACAGTTTTGACAGAAATAAGCTGTTTTTGTTTTTGCCATAATGATTGATCAATTAAAGTTAGGTTGCTGAATACAAGTTAACAAAAATAGGTATAGCCCTATTTATTCTTATTGAATATAGGAAGTAAAATAAAAGATAAAATTCCTAGTAGTAAAATCATCATTATTTGAGAAGACCACATCATCCAACCAAAACTAGCACCAATATTTTCTTGAACTCCGTATAGTAACAATGCTTTTTGAATCACAAGTGGGTACACACCAATACCACTATTGGTAGTTGCAAAGGCAAAAGTTCCTAAAATAAAGCAAACCAATACGGCACCTAAACCAATACCTGTAGTCTCAGGAAATGCGAAAGTAACTACGTACAACATTAAAACATAACAAAGCCATATAAAAACAGTATGAGCAATAAAAGCCCATTTGTTTTCCATGGTAAAAATGGTTTGTACTCCTTGCCACAGTCCAATAATAAAGGTTCGTACTTTTTTAAAAAAAGGAATTTTAGATGTTTTGATGCTATTAAATAGAAGATAACCTATTATTGTAATAATAATCAGAATGCCTAGAATAAAAATGGGATTTTTGGGTATTTTAGAAAATACCACTTCGCTAATTAAAGAATACTGAGCTATAAACCCCAGTCCGATAATAATGAGGTATAGTACCATATCTGCCAATCTTTCTGCGACAATAGTTCCAAAAGCTTTATCAATAGGAACACCTTCATATTGGTTAATAGTGGTAGCTCTCGCAACTTCTCCTGCTCTTGGAATTCCCATATTCACAAAATAAGAGATAAATACAGCAAAGGTTTTATTATAAAAATGTGTTTGATACCCCAAACTAGTCAGCATATATTTCCATCTGTATGCTCTAGAAAGATGACTAGCAATCGCAATTAAAATAGACAATGCAATCCACCAATAATTTGCATTTAAAAAAGAAGATTTCATAATTTTAAAATCTTCGGAAGTGAATTTAGAAAGCGATAACCATATTAAAAAGATCCCTATAAAGAGAGGTAGTGTTGCTTTTAATGTTTTTTTAAAGCTCGCTTTCAAGTCTAGTTTAATAAGTTGGTTTCTTCATTAGGAAAAACAATGGTAGGACTAAAGTTTTTAGCTTTTTCAAAATCCATAATTCCGTAAGAAATAATGATAATAATATCTCCAGGAGCTACACGTCTTGCAGCAGGACCGTTTAAAGTAATTTCTCCACTATTTTCTTCTCCAGGGATAATATAAGTTTCTAAACGTTCTCCGTTATTAATGTTTACAATAGATACTTTTTCACCTTCAATCATATTAGCAGCATCCATTAAAACTTTATCAATAGTAATACTACCAATATAATTTAAATCGGCTCCTGTAACTTTTACTCGGTGTATTTTAGATTTTACGACTTCAATTTGCATGATGCAAAAATAATTATTTAAATCTGATTTTAAACTATAAAGTTTTTAAGATAATTAATAGAATGCAATATTGTCTATCAATCGTATGTCTCCAGCAAACACGGCAATAAAACCTCTTTGTTTATTAGTCTTGCTAAAATTAGTTGCTGTTTTTAAATTATGTTCGTTAGCAATAGAAAAATATTCTAAGGTTAAATTAGGGTGATTTTTAAATTGAATATTTACAAAAGCTTCAACCTCTTTAGGGCTAGCATGTTGTGCTAATTTTTTAGCCTGTACTAATGTTTTGTGAATAAAAGGAGCACTTTGTCTGTGCTCTTTTGTAAGTCTAACGTTTCTAGAACTCATAGCTAAGCCATCGTTTTCTCTATAAATAGAACAGCCTACAATGGTTACAGGTTGTTTTGTAATGGTTACTAATTGTTGAATAATACGTAGTTGTTGAAAATCTTTTTCTCCAAAATACGCATGATTAGGAAGTAATGTTTCAAACAACTTTTTTACAATAGTTCCTACTCCATTAAAATGATTGTCTCTAAATTTTCCTTCCATTTCTTGATCCAATCCCTCAAAATCAAAAGTTTCTGCAGTTTCATTGTTTGTATACATTTCTTCTGGACTTGGCGTAAAAACAATGTCGCAATTAATTAAAGAAAGCAATTCTAAATCTCTTTCAAGTGTT
>CALHCC010000122.1 GCA_937930675.1 uncultured Flavobacteriaceae bacterium | reverse complement strand
AGCGGTATAAAAATTGACTCTAGTCTTTATACCACAATCTTGAGAGATTATTTTCAATAATTTACCATATCGATTTAATACACTTTTTTTTCTCATTTTTAATTCTTCATTAGAATAAAGACTTATATCTTTTTTTAATATTGGTAAGATATAATCAGTATCATATGGACGATAACTTTTGAAGTAATTTAATATTTTTATAGTATATTCATTATGAGGTATTTTGACACTTAAATTTACCTTTGTCTTATTTCTGGTATAATTGAAATTATCTAAATCAATATCATTCCACTTTAGTTCGGCTAAATCAGTAAAGTTCATACCACGACAATAAAAACTAAGTAAGTAAGCGTAGAGAGCTTTGGTTCCTTCTCTATTTGTTGAAAATTTATAATCTAGTAGTAGCTGAAAATCATTTTTACTCAAGGCTTTTTTAATTTTTGTTGATTTTAATTTTGATATTTTATAATCCTTAAATGGATAGGTATCCCTTGATGTAATTTTTGATTTAATAGCTTCATTATATACTGCTCTTATATTTCGCATGTAAACACCAATACCACCGTCTTGACAATTGTTAGCACGTAGATAAGTTTCAAAGTCAAGTAAGAGCGCATAATTAATTTTAGTAAAGGGGTAATTCTTTATTTTATGATTAAATCTTAAAAGTGCAGATATTGTATCGTTATAAGAATCCCTTGAGCTAATTTTACCTGCATTGTGAAATTGATTTTTACGTTTTATAAAGTATGATATAAATAAAGATTCAGGATTTTCTTTTGGTCTAAAATGCGAATCAAAAGTTTCTAAGGTTAGTTTGTCTCCTCTTTCGATTATATTTTCCATTGTTTTAGATGCCTGCTGTTTAATTAATTCTAATACTCTATTAGATTGCAAATAATTCTTATGCTTAGAGTTAAATTCACTTGTTTTTTCATTCCAAAATTTTGGTAATGTATTATAAGGTGTTTTGTAAAATTTAGACTTCCTATTTATTGTTATTCTTAAATTAATAGGGTAAGTTCCGTTGCTTAATTTTGTTTTTTTTAGAATGATTTTGATACTTGCTTTCATTGAAATATTTTAAAGTTTAACATGCGTACAACAAATGCAAACATTTAGTGAAACATGATGAAACAAAAATATTTTTTAAAACTCCTAAACTTCTGATTGTTAGTTGTTTTGAAACTATTTGCAATTAAATGCAAATATTGTTTATCTGACTCATAATCAGGGGGTCCATGGTTCGAGCCCATGTGGGACCACTACTTAAAGCTTTTAAACCATCACTTTTTAGTGGTGGTTTTTTTATGTCTTTTTATTTATAAGGTTTTACTTCTTTTTTATTGATTTCTACTATTTCTTAATAGTATATATAAATCTCTTTTTATACTAAAAAAGGAATAATATTAGGCGTGCATCTTTTATTTTGAAGTGTGAATGTTTTTAAAATTAAGAATATTGATTATAAATAACTCATTATGATTTAGAGATAAGTGTTTTGATATTGGGTTAGGTATACTTTTGTTATGGATTAAGAGTAGTAATAAATGTTGAAAATAAAGTTCTTTTAATTTATTAACTCGTATTTAGGTGGGATAGAGTAAGTTGTGTATTTTAGTAGATGTAGTACTGAAAATAAAAAATATTGATTACAATTTTTTTAAAAAAAATAATCGATTTTTCTTTGTGTTAATTGTTTTAAAATTATATTTTTGTTTCATCATATTTGACATATGTTATTTAATGAACTTTAAAAGTTATGAATAAATTATTTTATGTACTAGTTGTGTTCTTGTTCTTAGGAAGTGCTTTTAAAGTAAATGCACAACGTAGACCACCAAACCCACCAGGGCTTGAAGATAAGGTTCCTATAGATATGGGACTTACCCTTTTATTAGTGGTAGGTGCTGGATTGGGAATTAAAAAGTTAAGAAGTAAAAATAAAGAATAGTAATAAAACATCTGATACCTAAGTGTCAGATGTTTTTTGCATTGTTATATTTCAGATAACTTTTTAACATACTTACCAAGTACATCAAATTCTAAGTTAACAATGGTGTCTATTGTATAATTTTTAAAACGAGTATTTTCGTAAGTATAAGGTATAATAGCTACGTCAAAAGTATTTATACTAGAATTTACTACAGTTAAGCTGGTACCGTCTATGGTAATAGATCCTTTTTCAATCGTTATATTTTTTAGAGTCTTGTCAAATTCAAAACTAAAAATCCAACTTCCTTCTTTGTTTTGAATGTTTTTACAAACTGCTGTTTGATCTACATGTCCCTGAACAATATGTCCGTCCAGTCGATCTCCTAATTTCATGGCTCTTTCTAAATTCACTCTGTCGTCAATTTTTAGTGAGCCTAGACTAGTTTTAATTAAAGTTTCCTCAATAGCTGTAACTGTATAAGTGTCTTTGTTAATATTTACTACAGTTAAGCACACACCATTATGAGCCACACTTTGATCTATTTTTAATTCATCAGTAATAGAAGATTGTATCGTAATGTGTAAATTGGTGTTTTCTTTTTTTAAATCACGAACAGTTCCAATAGTTTCAATAATTCCTGTAAACATTAATTTTATGATTTTAAATGAGTAATTTTGTAGACCAAAAGTACTATTAAATGAGTGAAAATCGTGTAATTAGAGTAGGAATATCGGTAGGTGATTTAAATGGGGTTGGAATTGAATTGATTCTGAAAACCTTTGAAGATAAAAAAATGTATGACTTTTGTACACCTGTCGTTTTTTGTTCAGACAAATCTATTTCTTATTATAAAAAAAAGTTAAAATACAACTATCCCGTATTTAGACTTCAGGAGTTGTCTAAAATTCAGGACGGAAAATTAAATGTTTACAATGTTTGGAGTGAAACTGTGGAAATAACATCAGGGACTCCAACAGAAGTATCGGGTCAAAAAGCTTTTGAGTCTTTAGAAGCGGCAACAAATGCTTTAAACGACGGGCTTGTAGATGTTTTGTTAACAGCACCTATTAGTAAAGACAATATTCAGTCGGATGAATTTTCTTTTCCAGGTCATACAGAGTATTTAGAATCTAAAATAGCAGGTACAAGTTTAATGATTTTAATGTCTGATGATATTAAGATAGGATTGGTGACGGGTCATGTTCCTGTTGCTAAAATTACAGAAGTGCTAACTAAAGAATTAATCACTTCAAAAATAGATATTATGTATAGGTCTTTAGTGCAAGATTTTGGAATCTCTAGACCTAAAATAGCTGTTTTAGGTTTAAATCCACACTGTGGAGATCATGGAGTGATAGGTTCTGAAGACGATGAATTAATAACACCTATTTTAAAAGAATATCAAGAGAAAGGGCAGTTGGTATATGGACCTTATGCAGCAGATGGTTTTTTTGGAACTCAAGGTTATTTAAAATTTGATGCCGTAATATCTATGTATCACGATCAAGGTTTGGTAGGTTTTAAAGCCATATCTTTTGGAGAAGGGGTAAATTATACAGCAGGTTTGTCTAAAATTAGAGTATCTCCAGATCACGGAACGGCGTTTGATTTGGCTGGGAAAGGAACTGTTGATAACGCTTCTTTTAAAAAAGCATTGTACCAAGGAATAGCAATTGCAAAAACAAGAAAAGAATACAAAGAGTTAACTTCAAATCCATTAAAAGTTAAAAAGTAACAAATAAGTGCTTTAGGTTTTGAATGAATTAAATCTTTTTATATCTTTGCCGGCTCAAATTGATGTTTCTGCATGAAAATGTTTAATGAATTTAAGATTCCATTTGTAGGATTAAAGGAAGGAAATCATCATTTTGATTACCAGATAGGGAAAGAGTTTTTTGACGCTTTTGGATATAATGAGTTTGATCAAATGGATTTTAAAGTTGAGATTCAACTAGATAAAAAATCTACCATGATGGAGCTTTTCTTTACAGCACAAGGTATTGTAAACACACTTTGTGATGTAACAGGAGAAGAATTTGATTTAGATGTAACAGGAGAGTTTCCTTTAATAGTTAAGTTTGGAGAAGTTTTTAATAATGACAATGAAGAATTGTTAATTATTCCTCACACAGCTTATGAATTAGAGTTGCATCAGTACATTTATGAGCTCATTGTATTATCAATACCTCAAAAAAGAGTAAAATCAGGAACAGTTACTACTATGAAAAAAGTAGAAGAGGTAGACAAAACGTTACAAACAAAAGAAGACAAAAATAAAGAGATAGATCCTAGATGGGATCAATTAAAACAATTATTAGATAAAAAATAAAAATTTATAGCAATGGCACATCCAAAGAGAAAAATCTCAAAAACAAGAAGAGATAAAAGAAGAACTCATTACAAAGCTGTAGCTCCTCAAGTTGCTGTAGATCCAACTACTGGAGAAGCACACTTATACCATAGAGCTCACTGGAACGAAGGAAAATTATATTACAGAGGACAGGTTGTTATCGATGCTACTACAGAAGCTGAAGCATAAATCTGTAAATTATACATTTTAAGAAAAACCCTCATTTTGTGAGGGTTTCTTTGTTAAATCTAATCAAAAACATAAAAAAAACGCGTGTTTTTAAGTAAAAGTTAACAATAAATTTTATTACTTTGACACTCAATATTGTTTAAAGATTTCTTAACAATCAATTTATGGCAAAAGTAAAAGCTGCAATTACAGCTCTTGGAAAATACGTTCCAGATTATGTGCTAACTAATAAGGAATTAGAGTCCATTGTAGAGACGAATGATGAGTGGATCACATCGCGAACGGGTATTAAAGAGCGAAGAATTTTAAAAGATAAAGACAAACCAACGTCTTATTTAGCAATAAAAGCAGCAGAAGATTTAATTCAAAAAAAAGGATTAAACCCTAAAGAAATTGATTTGGTTATTGTAGGTACTGCAACACCAGATATGAATGTGGCTTCTACAGCCGTATATGTGGCTACACAAATTGGAGCTACCAATGCTTTTGGTTATGATTTACAAGCAGCTTGTTCTAGCTTTTTATATGCCATGTCTACTGCAGCCGCTTATATAGAATCAGGAAGATATAAAAAAGTGTTAATAATAGGGGCAGATAAAATGTCTTCTATCATTGATTACGAAGATAGAGCTACGTGTATTATTTTTGGAGATGGAGCAGGAGCAGCACTATTTGAACCTAATGAAGAAGGGTTAGGAATTCAGGACGAATATTTAAGAAGTGATGGTATTGGAAGAGAGTTTTTAAAAATGGAAGCTGGAGGTTCTTTAATTCCAGCATCTCACGAAACAGTAGACAACAAACAACACTTTATTAGGCAAGAAGGTAGAACGGTATTTAAGTATGCAGTGTATAACATGGCAGATGCAGCGGTTAAAGTATTAGAACGAAATAATTTAACAAAGGATGATGTTGATTGGTTAGCAGCACATCAAGCAAATACAAGAATTATAGAAGCTACAGCCAATAGAATAGAATTGGATAAGGAAAAAGTAATGATGAATATACAATATTACGGAAATACAACATCAGGTACTTTACCATTACTATTAGCCGATTATGAAAAACAACTAAAAAAAGGAGACAATATTGTATTTGCTGCTTTTGGAGGAGGTTTTACATGGGGAGCTACGTATTTAAAATGGGCGTATAACTCATAATAACAAAATTAAAAACAAAGAAATTATCTTAATATAAAATATTATGGAATTAAAGGATATTCAAAATTTAATAAAGTTTGTTGCAAGATCAGGTGCGAACGAGGTAAAATTAGAAATGGAAGATGTTAAAATCACTATAAAAACAGGTGAAGGAAAAACAGAAACCACTATTTTACAACATGCAGCACCTATGCCAATGGCAGCAGCACCTGTTGCTCCAGTTCCAGTAGCAGCCCCTGTTGCTACCGATGCAGCAACTCCAGCTAAAGAAGAAGATTCTAATTACATTACAATTACTTCCCCAATGATTGGTACTTTTTATAGAAAACCATCCCCAGATAAACCTTTATTTGTTGAAGTAGGAGATACGGTACAGCAAGATTCTGTTGTTTGTGTGATAGAAGCAATGAAGTTATTTAATGAAATAGAATCTGAAGTATCAGGTAAAATTGTAAAAGTATTGGTAGAAGATAGTACACCTGTTGAATTTGGACAGCCGTTATTTTTAGTAGATCCTTCTTAATAAGGATCGCAAAAATAATTGAGTACTAATTTTCAAAACAACTACTATGTTTAAAAAAATATTAATTGCCAATCGTGGTGAAATTGCTTTGCGTGTCATTAGAACATGTAAAGAAATGGGAATTAAAACAGTTGCTGTATATTCTACTGCAGATGAGGATAGTTTACATGTTCGTTTTGCAGACGAAGCTGTTTGTATAGGGCCTGCACCTAGTTCAGATTCTTACTTAAAAATGTCTAATATTATTGCCGCTGCAGAAATTACCAATGCAGATGCAATTCACCCAGGATATGGATTTTTATCAGAAAATGCTAAGTTTTCTAAATTATGTGAAGATCACGAAATAAAGTTTATTGGAGCTACCGCTGAGATGATCAATCAAATGGGAGATAAAGCAAATGCTAAATCTACCATGATTGCTGCAGGGGTACCTTGTGTACCAGGAAGCGAAGGAGTGATTGAAAACTTTGAAGAGTGTGAAAAACTAGCAGAAGAAACAGGATATCCGGTAATGCTAAAAGCTTCTGCAGGAGGTGGAGGTAAGGGAATGCGTGCTGTTTGGAAATCAGAAGATTTAAAAGACGCTTGGGATTCTGCACGTCAAGAATCAAAAGCAGCTTTTGGAAATGATGATATGTATATGGAAAAGCTAATTGAAGAGCCTCGTCATATCGAAATTCAAATTGTAGGAGATTCTTACGGAAAAGCATGTCATTTATCAGAAAGAGATTGTTCTGTACAAAGAAGACATCAAAAATTAACAGAAGAAACTCCTTCTCCATTCATGACAGATGAACTGAGAGATAAAATGGGAGAAGCAGCCGTAAAAGCTGCAGAATATATAAAATATGAAGGTGCAGGAACCGTAGAGTTTTTAGTAGACAAGCACAGAAACTTCTATTTTATGGAAATGAATACACGTATTCAAGTAGAGCACCCTATTACAGAAGAGGTAGTAGATTTTGATTTGATTAGAGAACAAATATCTGTTGCGGCAGGAATTCCTATTTCAGGAAAAAATTATTTACCAAAATTACACTCTATAGAATGTAGAATTAATGCGGAAGATCCTTTTGCAGGATTTAGACCTGCACCTGGTAAAATTATCTCTTTCCATGCACCAGGAGGACACGGAGTGCGTTTAGACACGCATGTGTATGCAGGATATGCAATTCCACCGAACTACGATTCTATGATTGCAAAACTAATTTGTACAGCACAAACTAGAGAAGAAGCTATTGCAAAAATGAAGCGTGCTTTGGATGAGTTTATCATAGAAGGAGTGAAAACAACCATTCCTTTTCATAGACAATTAATGGATCATCCAGATTATGTAGCAGGAAACTATACTACAAAATTTATGGAAGATTTTGTCATCGAAAAATAAGAGTACACTTAAAAAGTGTAAGATAAAACCAAAAGGAACTATAATTTATAGTTCCTTTTTTTATTTTTATACATATGAAAATAATGGTTATTTATACCGGAGGTACCATTGGAATGGTAAACAGTATTGAGGATAACACCTTAGTTCCAGGGAGCGTAAACAATATTAAAGAATTTATACACAGCGAATGTTTACAGGATCATACAGAAATAAATGTCATCGCAACAAAAGCGATTATTGATTCTTCAAATTATCAGCTTGTTTACTATCAAGAATTATCATCTTTAATTAAAAAGAGTTACCATATTTACGATGGTTTTTTGGTGTTAATGGGGACAGATACCATGGCTTATGTAGCCTCTTTATTGGCTTATTGTATCGAAGGATTAAATAAACCCATTGTGTTTACAGGAGGGCAGTTGCCTTTGTTTGTAAATGCGTCGGATAGTAGGCATAATTTAAAAGAAGCTTTAATAGGTTTATCTAACCAACAATTTCCTAAAGAAGTAGGAGTGTATTTTTATAAAAAATGGCACCGAGCAGTAAATGTTGTAAAACTAGCGACTACAGATTACGATGCGTATGGTACTCCAAATCTTAAAAACACGGAATTAATTTTAGAAAAAGAAGAGGTTGAAATAACAACCGATTTACAAGGAAATATTTCAATCTTTAAATTTATTCCGTGGCAAAGTTTAGAGGTATTAAAACTTATTTTAGACTCAAATCTCTTAGATGGATTGATTTTAGAAGTATATGGAGCCGGAAATATGCCTGTTTTTGATGCTATATTGGTTCAAAAGTTCCAACAAAGCATAAAAAAAGGATTAAAAGTAGTGGTTATTTCTCAATGTCTAAAAGGAGAGATTCATGTAGGAAAGTATCAAACGAGTTTAGCTGCGAAACAACTAAATTTTATAAATGGAGCAAATCTATCCGTAGAATCTGCTTCTGCAAAACTACTTTTTGCTATTACAAAAAAAATGAATATTCAACAAATACATCATTTTTTTAACATATCTGTTAGAGGAGAATAGAAAAAATGTTAAGAATATTTAACAATAGATTATTTTTTAAAGTAAACATTTTTTTGTTACTTGCTCAACGTTTATCAATTATCATTAATTAAAATAGAAATGAAAAAAGTTTTTAGTATCCTAGCTGTTGCAGGATTATTGATTTTAGGGACTTCTAATGCGTTTGCACAAGAAGAAGAAGCTACTGTAGATCCTACAAATGTAGCAGCAACTGAAGAAATTGTTGCCGAAAAAGAGTCAACGGAAGCATCTGCACCGGTAGAGGCTCCAAAAGAAGAAGCTACTTTTCATCAAGTATTAAAACAACGTTTTATAGAAGGTGGAGCTGGATTTATGGGAATTGTATTGGTTGCCTTAATTTTAGGATTAGCAATTGCAATTGAAAGAATTATTTACTTAAACTTAGCTACTACAAATACTAAGAAGTTAGTAGGAAAAGTAGACGAAGCATTGGCTTCTGGAGGAGTTGAAGCTGCAAAGGATGTTTGTAGAAATACAAAAGGACCTGTTGCTTCTATCTTTTACCAAGGTTTAGATAGATCTTCTGAGGGAATTGATGCTGCTGAAAAAGCGGTTGTTGGTTACGGAGGAGTTCAAATGGGATTATTAGAGAAAAATATTTCTTGGTTGTCTTTATTTATTGCGTTAGCACCGATGCTAGGATTTATGGGTACCGTTATTGGTATGATTGATGCTTTTGATGCCATTCAGGTAGCAGGAGATATTAACCCAGCAGTAGTAGCAGGAGGTATTAAAGTAGCCTTATTGACTACCGTATTTGGTTTGGTTGTTGCCATTATTTTACAGATTTTTTACAATATCATTATTGCAAAAGTTGATAGTATTGTAAATAAAATGGAAGATGCTTCTATCTCATTGATAGATTTATTAGTAAAATATAAAAAATAATATTCATTATGAATAATAGTAAAATATCAAAAATACTAGCCATTATTATATTAGTGATTGCAGCCATTGCTGCGGTGCTATATGGTAGGGTATTAGTAGCCGAGGGTGACGACGTATATAGTAGCGTTAGTCCTATTGTAGAGTTTTCTGCATGGTTATTGTATGTGTCATTAGCAATTACAGCCGTATTTGCAGTGGTTAATATTTTTAAGAACCCAGAGGATTTAAAGAAAATAGGAATTAACGTAGTTGTATTAGGAGCTATTTATGCAGTAGCTTATTTTACAGCGTCTGATGCAGCCGTTTTAGATGTACAAGGACAAATATTAGAAGGTGGAGAAGCAGGAGCTACTTCTAAATTAATTAGTACCATTATTAATTACAGTGTATATTTAGGTGTAATAGCATTAGCTGCTGTTGGTTTAGGAGCTGTTAAAACAGCCATTAAATAAATAATAGATTATGGCAAAAAGAGATATTCCAGAAATCAATGCAGGTTCTATGGCAGATATTGCTTTCTTGCTGCTTATCTTTTTCTTGGTAACAACGACTATGGATACCGATTCGGGTGTTTTTAGAAAATTACCAGAAATTCAACCAGAAAATACGGAAGCACCTCCAGTAAAACAAAAAAACATTTTTGAAGTAAGCATCAATCGTTTTGATGAGTTATTGGTAGAAGATGAACCCGCTAAAGTTGAAGATATTCGTCAATTAGCTATTGACTTTATTGACAATGGCGGAGGGACTTACGAAGGAAAAACGTGTGATTATTGTGGAGGAGAAAAGAAAGAATCTTCTTCAGATCATCCAGGTAAAGCAATTATTGCTGTTCAGACGGCACAAACTACCTCATATGGTATGTACATTTCTGTTCAGAATGAATTGTTGGCAGCGTATACTGAGTTGAGAAATAGATATGCTAAAAAATATTTAACAGGGAAGTATCAAGGTCTTTCTTATACAGATTTATTAAATATTCAGAAAGCAGACAAAGAAAATGCTGATGTAAAAGCAGCTTTGACACAAATTAAGAAAGCGTATCCTGAGATATTGTCAGATGCTGAACCTATAAAATAATAAGTATATGTCTAAGTTTGGAAAAAAGAAAAAAGATGTACCTGCAGTAAACACTGCAGCCTTACCAGATATTGTATTTATGCTTTTATTCTTTTTTATGGTTGCTACAACTATGAGAGAGACAACGTTACAAATTAAACCACCTAAATTGCCAAGTGCAACAGAAGTGAAAAAATTAGAACACAAAAGTTTAGTAAGTACTATTTATGTAGGTAAATCTAAAAACGCATCTGCAGGTAAAGGAGACAAGATTCAGTTAAACGATAAAATTTCAGGAGTAAATGACGTGACAAACTTTATTTATTCTGAAAGAGATAAACACGATGCTGAAGAACAAAAAGCAATGGTAACATCTATTAAAGCAGATGTGAAAACAAATGTAGGAACCGTATCGGATATTAAGCATGAGTTAAGAACCATAAACGCTTTAAAAATTAGTTACTCCTCCGGAACAGGAGACGTATCTAACAATTTTAAATAACCATAAAAAAGGCAGTGTTTAACACTGCCTTTTTTATTTAGAGGAGGTAAATAAGTTAACGAATAGGTTTTCGAAACTTATTTTTTTTATTCTATTTTTCATTTACAATCTTGTGTATATTGCACAGCAAAACATAATAATAATTAAAACACAATACTATGAGCGTTATAGTTAACATTCACGCAAGACAAATTTTTGACTCGAGAGGTAATCCTACTGTAGAAGTAGACGTAGTTACTGAAAATGGAGTTTTAGGTAGAGCAATTGTTCCTTCTGGAGCTTCTACTGGAGAACACGAAGCTGTAGAATTAAGAGACGGAGGATCTGATTTTATGGGGAAAGGAGTTTTAAAAGCGGTTGAAAATGTAAACACAAAAATTGCTGAGGAATTAGTTGGATATTCTGTTTTTGAACAAAATGCTATTGACAAAGCAATGATTGAATTAGACGGAACTCCAAACAAAGCAAAGTTAGGAGCAAACGCTATTTTAGGAGTTTCTTTAGCAGTAGCTAAAGCGGCAGCTAATGAGTTAGAAATACCTTTATACCGTTACGTAGGTGGAGTATCTGCAAATACATTACCTGTTCCTATGATGAACATTGTAAATGGAGGTTCTCACTCTGATGCACCAATTGCATTCCAAGAATTTATGATTATGCCTGTAAAAGCTAAAGATTTTACAGAAGCTTTAAAAATGGGTACTGAAATATTTCACAACTTAGCTAAATTGTTACACGGACGTAATTTATCTACAGCTGTAGGTGATGAGGGTGGTTTTGCTCCAACGTTTGATGGAACAGAAGATGCTATTGAAACCGTATTATCTGCTATTGAAAAAGCTGGGTACAAGCCAGGAGATGAGGTAATGTTAGCGTTAGACTGTGCTTCTGCTGAGTTCTACGAAAATGGAAAATACAACTACGCTAAATTCGAAGGAGAAGGTGGAGCTGTACGTTCTTCTAAAGAACAAGCTGAGTACTTAGCGGAATTATCTGCTAAATATCCTATTATTTCTATTGAAGATGGTATGGACGAAAATGACTGGGAAGGATGGAAATACTTAACAGAATTGGTTGGAGATAAAGTACAATTAGTTGGTGATGATTTATTTGTAACAAACGTTGAGCGTTTGTCTACTGGTATTGAAAAAGGGATTGCAAATTCTATTTTAATTAAAGTAAACCAAATTGGTACGTTAACAGAAACAATTGCAGCTGTAAACATGGCTCACAATGCAGGGTACACTTCTGTAATGTCTCACCGTTCTGGAGAAACTGAAGATACTACCATTGCTGATTTAGCAGTAGCATTAAACACAGGACAAATTAAAACAGGTTCTGCTTCTCGTTCTGACCGTATGGCTAAGTACAACCAATTGATTAGAATAGAAGAGGAGTTAAGCGAAGTAGCTTACTTCCCACAAACAAAAGCTTTTAAAATTAACAGATAATTTTTATCTAATAATTATAAAAAAGCCTCCTAATTTTATTTAGGAGGCTTTTTTTAGCATCAATATTTTTTAAAAAAGGAGGTAGGAAAATTTATATAATAATAATTTTTTTAGATATAGTATTGTCTTTAGTGACAATTTGTAAAATGTAATTTCCGGATGGAATGTCAGATAAGTCAATTTCATTTATCAAGCCAGTATTGGTTACAACTTTTAATAAGCTACCTGTGTAGGGACTGTAAATTTTTATAGTACTTGTTTCTGATGTTGTTTCAATAAAAATTTTATGATTCGTAGTAGGTATTGGATATACTCTATTTTTAGCGATAGGTTTTAGGGCATCAAGACTAAGAAGAGGTTCATCTAGGCATACTCTTCTTTTATCATCTTCGTAAAGCACGTTTGGAGTACAACTTCTAAAACCACTGTAGGTTTGGCTATTGGAAGAATGACCAGAGGTTCTAAATGTAACTTTATATTTACCATCTCCAGTATAATCGTCTATAGAGTTTTGAGCATCAAATAAAATAGGAGCGATAGCAGGGGCTTTTCTTGAAGTAGGGTCTGTACCTGCCGTTAGAGCAAAGGAAGTAAACTCATGGTCGTTTCTAAAGTTTAAGGGATAGTAGATATAGTGCTTTTGTTTAATTTGAGCTAAATTTTTACTTTCATCAGCATCACGGGTTATGTTAATATTTCCTCCTACAATTACTTCGTTATATGTACCAGCAGGAAAGCCTCCTTCTGTAAATCCTTTATCAATTCTAATTCCTAAACTACAATTTCTAGAAGTAATGTTTTTAATGATAGCAGATCCTTGTTTTTTTGTGTGAGGTGATACCATTACAGCTGCATTACCGTTGATTCCTGTAATATTTAATCCATACAATTTTGTAGATGTACCTACATTTACTCCTGCTTCTCTAAGTAACCTGAATCCACTTTCGAACCTTAAAGTAACTCCTCCAGATCCTTCTAAATTTTTAAAGAGGACATTTTCGGCTGCTTGCACTTGTATTAAGCCGTATCCGTAATCTGCGTTGGTAATGGTACAGTTTGATATAATACCGTTTTTGGCAATTCTATTCCAGTCACCTCCACTGGGTGGTGTAACACTAATTCCTGCTAAAAAAGTTTGATTGTCTTTAATGGATACACCATCGATTAAAAAATTTTCTACCCATCCTACAGTAAATCCTGCAACTCTATCGTTACCTTGGAAATTGGAATAATCAATAATGAATTTTCCAGATGCAGATGCTATTTTTACATTTTCGATTTTTTGTTGATTTCCTCTTCCGTTAGTTCCTATATCAAATATAAAAAAGGCTGATGTAGGTTTAAAAACTGCATTTTCTGCAACAATAATATGGGTATTAGATTTTAAATTGATGATTTTATCTAATAAATGTGTTCCTTCTGGAATGTGAATAACGCCTCCATTTACTCCAAAGTTATTAATGGCGGTGTTTATTTTATCTGAAGTTACAGGTTGGTTGATGGTTATTGTTTGGGTTGGCGTAATTCCTGTAAAAAAACTACTATCGTTTGGAATGTTGATTTCTTGGGAGGAAACGGATAAGAACGTGATAAAAAAAGTGATTAACAATATACTTTTTAGTAGGGATGTGTTTTTAATCATGATAGAGTAATTTAAAAAATTAATACTTTATAATACTGTTTTTAAAATATGGTTTCTCATATTTTAAAAAGTTGATAACAAAAAACTGATTTATAATTTAAATATGAAATTTTTAATGGTAGATGATATAATCTTCTAATTTAAAAATACTTACTGTGTTTGATGAGCGTATACATACATATTTTATAAAAAAATGATATCTAGAGTTTTGTTTGTGTGTTTTTGCGTTAATGATGGAATGGCTTGTTTGAGTTCTTTGGAATGAAATGGAAAAAACGAGTAATGACAGCATGACCCAAAGGGGAACGCCCTAGAAATACATCATCTACGGTTTATAAATAAAAAAGTCCTTAAACTGAATTAAGGACTTTTAAAATCTAATTAATAGACGTTGTAATTATTTTGCAGCTTCGTAGTTTGCAGAAACAGCATCCCAGTTAATTACATTAAAAAATGCGTTAATGTAATCTGGTCTTCTGTTTTGGTAGTTTAAATAGTAAGCATGTTCCCAAACATCAAGTCCTAAAATAGGTTGGTTACCACAAGTAACACCTGGCATTAATGGATTGTCTTGGTTAGGAGTAGAACATACGTTTACTTCTCCACCTTTTGCAACACATAACCATGCCCATCCTGATCCGAATTGTGTAGCGGCTGCGTTAGAAAATGCGTTTTTAAATTCTTCAAAAGATCCAAAAGCTTTGTCAATAGCTGTTGCTAAAGCTCCTGTAGGAACCCCTCCTCCGTTAGGAGACATTACAGACCAAAATAAGTTGTGGTTGTAAAAACCTCCTGCGTTGTTACGAACAGCTCCGTTAGTCATGTCTAAACCTCCTAAAATATCTTCAATAGATTTTCCGGCTAAGTCTGTTCCTTCTATAGCTCCGTTTAATTTTGCAGTATATCCTGCATGGTGTTTACCATGGTGTATTTCCATAGTCTTTGCATCAATGTTAGGTTCAAGTGCATCGTATGCATACGGTAAATTTGGTAATTCAAATGCCATGTTTATATTTTTTAAGTTGATTGTATAATCAAATATAATTAACTTTTTGTTTATAATACTCATTTTAGAGTACTATAAATAAAGAGTTCCTATTATTTTTTAAGGATGTGTAATTATAGGGTTTTGATGGTAGTTTTTTGGTTTAAATTTAAGCTCGTAAACAAGATAACTAAAGGCAATAAGGTACTCTAAGACAACTAAATACAAGTTTTCTTGATAATTGCTATGGATGTATGCACTGTAGCTTAAAATAATGGTAAAAGACCACACTAGCGAAAAGCGTAGTGTAGAGAATATAGATAAAAAAAGAGGTACGGCAACATACCATGGGTGTACAATACTAGAGAGTAGATAATAGGTAGTGATGCTAAAGATTAAACTATTGATAAAAATGCTGTTTTCTTTGTTTTTTCTGAGAAACGAGAATAATAAAGTACTTACAATAACAATAAAAGGGGTTATTTTTCCTACCGATTGAATAATATTATAACCTTTTACATAGAATCCGATTTCTCTAACGATATAATAAATACTGGCATTAAATTCAAAGTTTTTAAAGTATAGTTCTATGCTAGACATAAAATTGTAGTACAGTTCCCAGTTGGCAAAGGGTACAAAGAGTAATACATTGATGAGTAGTACGATGCTACCGTAAATGATGGTGTTTTTAAATCCGATTTTTCGGATAAATACCGGTAAAAAAAGTAGGGGGATTAGTTTGATAGAAACTGCAAATGCAAAAAACAGAGCAGAGTATATTTGTTTTTGATGTATTAAATAATAGATAGAAACGGCTAAAAAAGCCACCATCATTCCTTCGTAATGTAAATTCCCTGTAAGTTCTATAATAATAAAGGGATTTAAAAAGTATAGTAAAACAGCACGAGGAGATCGTTGCAGTTTTTTAAGGATTTTAAGACTAAAAATAGCGGTAATTACATCAGAAATAATAAGAGTACTTCGCATTACTATAGTACTGATGAGTAAATTAGAGTCTGAGAATATAGCAGGTATGGTAAACGCAATTTGATTTAAAGGTGGATAACAGGTAAAGTGACTACCATTCATGCTTCCCATACCTTGATAAAGATGGATTCCGTCTTTAATTAATTGTGGGTTGTTTTTAGGCAATATTAAATAGGGATTGATGCCATTAAAAATAGCTCTACCATCCCATAAAAATCGATAAAAATCGTCGGATAAATTGGGGATAGCAAACAGAAATATTAATCTTAGAAAACAACCTAGGTATACTAAATGTTTTACTTCTAAGGTACTTTTGTATAGATATAAAAAAGCACCGAATGCAACGCTATACAAAACAAATACTTGGTAAAAGTGAGTTCTTACCGTGTGGTATGCAAATAAGTAGTAGGTAATGATAGAAATAAAAATGGCTAACAGATACATTTTGTTAGCCAATATTTTAGAAGTAAACCGATTCATTTTTAAATTCTTTAATTGAGGTCATCAAACTTTTTTATAAACGGATTTGTAAAAAATAAATCCAAATCCTAAAAATAACATGGTATGAAAACCTAACAATCCACTGTCAAAAGGCATGTACCAAGCATCGCACGGAAGTAGGCCAAACCAGCATTTTTCTGTATAAACTCGTAAATGATTTTGTCCAATACCCCTCACCAACCAAGCACTTACAATTCCAAATAAAAAATAAAGCGTCAGCAACCCTTCGTATATTACGTTTTTAGATGGTTTCTTTTTTAAGTACTTATTTTTTTTCCAACCGTCTAAAGATTTGATATTAAATTTTGGTGTTCTTACAAAATCGCTTCTTTTTCTACGATGTCCCTCTATTACGGCTCCCGTGTTATTTAAAGATA
The DNA here is from genome assembly GCA_937930675.1 of uncultured Flavobacteriaceae bacterium. Classification (GTDB taxonomy): domain Bacteria; phylum Bacteroidota; class Bacteroidia; order Flavobacteriales; family Flavobacteriaceae; genus Wenyingzhuangia. The sequence continues at coordinate 10,479 of CALHCC010000122.1, read as the reverse complement.
AGCCCATAGCTACACTAAAAAACGTGAAAAAGGTTCTGGTGTATTGTATAAAGGCTTTAAAACCACTTTTTTGTTGTATGTTTTTGTACATGTACCAGTAGCATATAAAAAAGATAAGGGTACTAATGGCAAAAAAGCTCATGGCAATAAAATAGCCTTTAAAACTCTCAAAGTAATTTTTGATGAACAACATAGGTACACTTAAAATACCTACAATAAATACATTTAAAAACATGGTACTGTTTAATAAATGTAATACACAGTGTGCTTTTGTTTTAAAGGGTAAGTCTGACGAAATAATTTTCTTAAACATTTTCTGAAAATTTTCAGCTCCTCCTTTATTCCATCTAAATTGTTGAGATCGTGCAGCACTAATTACTACAGGTAATTCTGCCGGAGTTTCTACATCTACTAAATACTTAAAAGACCATCCTTTTAATTGAGCTCTATAACTTAAATCTAAATCCTCTGTTAAGGTATCTCCTTGCCAGTTACCTGCATCGTAAATACATGTTTTTCTCCAAATACCTGCTGTACCGTTAAAATTAATAAAGTGTCCTTTAGCGTTACGTCCCATTTGTTCTAAAGTAAAATGAGCATCTAAGGCAAAAGCTTGAATTTTAGTGAGCAGAGAAAAGTCACGATTAATATGTCCCCATCGGGTTTGTACCACTCCAATTTTATTGTTTTTAAAGAAAGGGATGGTTTTATAAAGCCAGTCTTTTTGAGGTAAAAAATCGGAATCAAAAATAGCAATAAATTCTCCTTTGGCAATTGCCAATCCTTCTTTTAAGGCTCCTGCTTTAAATCCTTGTCTATTGGTTCTGGTAATATGTTTAATGTCTAAACCTGTTTTAGCCAAAGCTTCTACTCTTTCTTTGGTTTTAAACACAGTTTCATCCGTAGAATCGTCTAAAACTTGTATTTCTAGTTTTTCTCTAGGGTATTCTAACAATGCAATGTTTTTAAGCAAACGCTTCATTACATATTTTTCGTTAAAAACAGGCAATTGTATGGTTACATAAGGAACCTCATCAGGGTTTTCTAAATTAAATTTAGGACACGTATCCTGTTTCTTTTTTTTATTGGCTTTAAGGTAGTTTATGAGTAAATTTAATTGTGCCAATGCATAAAAAAACACCATTACTAAAGAAATGATATAAACAATTAAAAGCAGATAACTAATTGTATAAATGATGTCATTAGTTGATTGACTAATTAATAACAAAAGATGTAACATTATTTTAAACTGTATTTAAATATCCAGGTTAATATTTTGATTCCCGCAAATATAGTTCCTTTTACTGTACCCGACACCTTAGAGATTCCTATTCTTTCTCGGTATTTAACAGGTACTTCTGTGTAAGTTAGTTTTTTTTTAACAGCTTTTAGTTGCATTTCTACGGTCCAACCATAGGTTTTATCAGTCATATTTAATTCTAAAAGCTTATTGTATTTAATAGCTCTAAAAGGCCCTAAGTCTGTAAAGTTTGCCTTAAAAAAAAGTTTCATTAAAAAAGTGGCCAACCAATTTCCAAAAACTTGTTGAGGAGTCATGGAATTTTTTTCTCGTTGTTTGTTGTTTCTAGAACCAATAACAAAATCATAATTTTGATGAACAATAGGGGAGATGACCTCCGTAATTTGTTCAGGGTAATCGGAATAATCACCATCTAAAAAAACAACAATATCAGGCTGTAAATGATGATTTTTAATGTATTCCATACCTTTTAAACATGCGTGTCCATATCCTTTATTAGGTTCAAACAATACAGTTGCTCCTGCTTGTTTTGCTACTTGTTCTGTTTGGTCTGTAGAGTTATTATTAACAACAATAATTTGAGAAACAAGGTTTTTAGGAATATCATTTATAACATGCTGAATAGAATCTTGTTCGTTATAAACAGGAATAATTACAATTACTTTATTCATTTAATTTTTTATAATCTTTTCTAAAAGAACTCCATGTATTCCATTCTTTGATTTTAATACCTTTTTTGTAGTATTGTCCTTTTACAATTTTGTCATTGACATAATGTATACAATAACCGTTTAACAAGTTTTCTTTTAATTCACATTTTTTAGAGAGACTTCCATCTTTGTTATAAAATAACCACCATTTCTCTTTTTTACCAAATTTAAAGTCTCCTTTTTCTAACAAGTTTCCTTCGTTAGAATAGAAATGCCAATATCCGTCTTTTAATCCATTTATAAAAGATCCTGAACTTAATAATATATTATTTGGAGAAAACTCTTTCCAATATCCTATTTTTTTATGGTTGATGTATTTTCCTTGTGTTTTTAAAACTCCATTCTGATGAAACTCTTTTATAGTATAATTTTTACTGTTTTGAAGATGATTCTTTTTTAGAACTAATTGCTTATTTTGATAATACAACCATTCACCAATAGGTCTTCCTAGTTTATACTCACCAATAGAATCTAAGTGTTTTTTGGTATAGAATTTCCAAAGACCTGTTTTTAGATTGTTTTTATAAAATCCTTGTCCTTTGGATTTATTGGTTTTGTTTTCTATCCAAAAATTTTTCTTAGTATTATTAAGAAGCCATCCCTCTTCTACTACTTTTCCTTTAGCATTAAAAGTTCTATGGTAATGTTCTTTTTTATCTTTAAAATAGGTTTTCCAATACTTAACTGGGTGATGGTTTTGAGTATACCATTCGTATCTTAAACTTCCATCTTTAAAAAATTTCTGATGAAATTTAGGTCTTTCTTGTCCTAAGACAAAAAAGACCTGTAGAATACATAAATAATGTAGAATAGAATTAATCATTCTTTTTCAGCATCTCTAGTAAATCAATATCATTTCCTAAAGTAACATCACTTACTTCTGTTCTAGAAGCATCTGTATTTGGTCCGTTTTCTAATTTTAAAACACCACGTGGACATACAGCAGAACACACACCACAACCTACACAAGAAGAACGAACAATATTTTGTCCTTTTTGAGCGTATGATCTAACATCAATTCCTTGCTCACAATATGTAGAACAGTTTCCACAAGAAATACATTGACCTCCGTTGGTTGTAATTCTAAATCTAGATTTAAATCTTTGTACTAATCCCATGTAAGCCGCTAAAGGACATCCAAATCTACACCAAACTCTGTTTCCAAGTATTGGGTAAAAACCAGTACCAATCACTCCAGAAAAAATAGAACCGATTAAAAATCCGTATAAAGTTTGTACATCGTATACAGAGATACCCCAGAATAGTTCTTTCCAACTAGGGATTTCTGCAAAGTAAATATATAAGGTTAAAAGTGTCATAATGGTTGCAAATGCTAAAACAGTATGAATTAACCAACGTTCTACCTTCCAAGAAAATAAAGATTTATCTGATAATTGACGGTAAGGGTCTCCTAATGTTTCTGCCAATCCACCACATCCACAAACCCAAGAACAGTACCATCTTTTTCCATAAAAGTAAACCATTACAGGTACAATAATTACGGTTAAAAGAATTCCCCAAACAAACATGAAGATACCTAAATTACCACTGCTTATTAAACCATTAATGTTCCAATCAAAAAAGAAAGAATAGTTTAGAGGCCACGCATTTTTAAAATCAAACCAAGGTTGGTTAAACGCTACTAAAATTTCTGGCAGTAAAAAGGCAAATGCTATTTGGAAAAATAAAACAACTCCAGTTCTAATTAATTGATATTTGTTGTGACGGTATTTAATAAACATTCTTACGGCAAATACAGTCATTACAGAACAATACATAAATCCGTATAAAAACCATTGACTAGCAGGATTTCCGCTTAACGATTTACTAATACCATCTACCGCTAAAATAGGATTTACAATATAATTTGGAAAAAAGTACAAAAGCACGTAAAAAGAAACAAAAAAGAAAGCGGCCACAAAACCAACAATCCCTCTGTTGGTAGCACTGTGCTGAAAAATACCATTGTTTTTAATTCCTGCAGGACCCAGTAATTTGTAGTCGGGTATAAATACCATTAACCCTCCAATAATAGCCAATCCAAAGGTTAAAAAGAACCAAAGTGCTGTATTGTCAACAAACCATCCTGTTGCGGCTGCTTTTACCAAAGGGAAAATATATTCTTTAGAAGTTTTGTTCCATTTGATATGAATAATTTTATTCCAATCTATTTCGGTTTGTTTTTTTTGAAATTCATTAGAAGCTTTAGCTTGATCGATAATTTCATGACTTAAAGCCCAAGCACTCATTTCTTTATCTACAATGGCTTTTTGCGTGTTTTCTATAAAGTATTCACTTTTAATACCTTTACTATTAATCCAATTTGTGTAGGCTTCTGGAGTAACTTTGTATGAACCTGTAAAAATACTTCCTGCAAAGAATAAAAATCCTAAAAAGGTAAGTATGTATCCTATATTTTTAATTGTTTTCATCTGTGTATTCATGTGTTTTATTATCTATAAAAAGAAATTAGTTTATAGATTGATAGCGTTTTGTAATATTCTTTTCCAACTTTTCTTTTTAGAAACAAGGTTCGTGTTGTTTTCTTGATTAAACTTTTCAAGAATTTCAGTTTCGTGTTGGTCGTAAAACTCAGGATCAAAATTGGCATCTTTTAAATGCTCTAAAACATGTTCTACGCTACGTTCTTCTTTTAACCATTTATCAAACATGTTGTGTCTTAATCGTATTCCAAACGTATTTAGTCCAATAAACTTTCTTGTATTTTTATCGTAGTTAAAATGAACACACTTTTTACCGTCTTTGTGTTCCCAATAAAATCTACCTTCGTTTTCCTTAGGTTGAGCCCATACCCAACCATAGGTTTGATATTCTATATCTAAAAATTTTGCAGAATTAAACCAATGCCCTGGGGTGTAGTCAGACGGTTCTCCACAAATGGTTCTGGCTACAGTTTCTCCCATCATTTTACCGGTATACCATACGGCTTCAATAGGTCTTCTTTCTCCAATTCCTTCGTGCTGTTGTGCACAATCACCAATAGCGTATACGTTAGGAACAGAGGTTTCTAATTTTCTATTTACCATTACACCTCTACCTAATTCAATGGTAGAATCTTTTAAAAAATCTATATTTGGACTCACTCCTGCTGTTAATCCTACTAAATTACATGCTATAGTTTCTCCCTTATCTGTAACAATGGCTTTAGCACGTCCGTTTTCATCTGAAATAATTTCGGATAATCCTGTTTGCAACTTTAAGTCTATATGATGTTCTCTAATATGTCTATTTACCATGTCAGATTCTCCTTCGGGTAATACCCCATTCCAAAAGCTAGTTTCACGTACTAAAAAAGTAACAGGAATGTTTTTAGAAGCGAGCATTTCAGCCATTTCAATACCAATTAAACCACCACCTACAATTACGGCTCTATGACAATCTTTAGAAGATTCAGTAATGGCATCTAAATCTTGTTTAGAGTACATTCCAGAAACTCCTTTTAAATCTTGACCTGGCCATCCAAATTTATTGGGTTTAGATCCTGTAGCAATAATTAAATCATCGTAGTTTAAATTGGTGTTATTGTCTAAACTTACTGTTTTACTAACGGTATCTACTTTGGTTACAAAGGCTTTTACTAAATCGATTCTATTTTTTTTCCAAAACCAATTTTCGTAAGGCTGTGTGTGTTCAAATTTCATGTGTCCCATAAAAATATACATCAAAGCTGTTCTAGAGAAAAAATAATCTGTTTCTCCAGAGATAATAGTGATTTTGTGATCTGATTTTTTTCGGATATGCCTTGCAGCAGTAACCCCCGCAATTCCATTACCTATAATAACTACGTTTTTCATATTTTTTATTGAAAATTAGATGTTTGCTCAATTTACGAGCATTAGGTCGGAGTTTTAAAAAAAATCTTAAAAAAAAAGTGTTATACAGAATCTATATAAATAAGAGAGTGTAAGAAAAGTAAAAAGAAGCTACTAAAGACAATATAACTTTAAAAGTAAAATAATGAAACAAAGTTTATTAGTAAGTTTTTTTTTAATCACAATAACTTTTGTAAACGCTCAAAATAAAGCTTCACAATTTTTTAATAAAGCAGATGTTTTTTTTAAAACATATATTAAAAACGGGAGTGTGGATTATGGTAAATTACACAATAATAAAACGAGTTTACAAGCTTTAATAGACTTATCTAATCAGATAGAGGTAGAGATAACTGATGCGAATACATACAAAGCTTTTTGGATTAATGTATATAATTTAGGAGTGATAGAGCAAATTGTAGCAAATTATCCAGTAAATTCTCCTTTAGAAATTTCTGGTTTTTTTGAAAAAAACAAAAGACAGTTAGGGGGAGAGAATATTACATTAAATGCTATAGAAAATAAATTGCTTAGAGAGCAATTTAAAGAGCCTCGCTTTCATTTTGTATTGGTATGTGGGGCTGTTAGTTGTCCACCTATTGTAAATTATGCTTACACTCCTGATAGCCTAGAAAACCAGTTAGAAAAACAAACAAAATTAGCCTTAAATAATAAAGACTTTATTAAAGTTAAAGGAAGTGAAACAGAAATATCCGAGATTTTTTCTTGGTACAAACAAGATTTTGGAAATTCTAAAAAAAACATAGCAGCATTTATTAACAAGTATAGGACTTTAAAAATAGATAAGAGTTTTGGTTATTACACTTATAATTGGCAGTTAAACGAGGTGAAAAAAGAATCAATTTCAAATACCATTGGTAGTATTGATGAAGGACGAGTATTATCTAATGTACAAACTTTTACCCCTTCTAAATTGTTAGCAAAACACCAGTTTGATGTTAAATGGTTTAATAGTTTGTATACACAAACAAGAGCTGCTAATTCTAATGGAGACATAACATCGGGAATTGCTAGAGACAACTTTTTTACAAGTACATTAGAGTTTTATTATGGAATTACGGACAATGCAAGAGTGAATGTTGGTTTTATAACTCAGGGAAGATCTAATACATTTCAAGGGAGAGATCCGTTTACCGTTTTTGAGTTTGAAGACAATGCCTTTGAAGAAGGTACTGCGCGTTCTGGAATTACCACATTAGCACCTTCTGTAAGAATACAACCTTTTGGATCAGTTCCTAACTTTTCATTTACCTCTTCTGTGTTTTTTCCTTTGTTTGAGGAAGACAAGCCTCGAGGTTTTTTAGATAAGAACAGTATTTTTTGGGAAACAAAATTCTTTTTCGATCACACTTTTGGAGCCAATCAATGGCAAATTTTTACAGAAGTAGATTTAGGATTTAATTTTGGAGATGAAGGAGGTGGAGAAAATTTTGCTAACAATAGTTTGGGATTGCCTATTAGTGCTTTCTTAAGTTATTTTCCTAGTAATAAATCTACTGTTTTTGTAAATGGCCAACAGTTTTTTTTAATTGATTTAGGAAATAATTTTGATTAAAGGTTTACACAAATAGGTTTTGGAGGAAAATACCAAGTAACCAATAGAATAAATGTAGAGGCTTCTTACGGAAGATTTGTGGCAGGACGTGATACGGGACTTGGAGAAACCTTTAGTATTGGGCTTCGTTATTTATCGCCAAATTAATAGCTACCTTTATAAAAACTTAAATTTTAATGAAATATTGCAATGTATTTATGCTTGTTTGTAGTTTGCTTTTTGTAAGAGCAACTTCGCAGACCATTCATAACATTGCATTTGAGGGAAACCACAAAACAAAAACTAAAGTTTTAAATAAATTAATCCGTTCTAAAAATGGAAAAATTCTAGACAGCATCGTTTTAAAAAATGATGCTGTTTTATTAAGTAGATTGCCTAGTTTTAGCAAAGTATCTTATCAAGTTAAAAAAGAAAATGACAACGACAACATTACTTATGTTGTTGAAGAGACCAATACGTTAATTCCATCTGTTAATTTTTGGACGACCACCAATCAACAATTTACATATCAAATAGGGTTGACGGAATTTAATTTTTTAGGAGAAAACAAGCAATTAGGAGGTTTTTATAGAAATAACGGATTCCATTCATTTTCTTTAATATATACCAATCCGTTGTGGTTTGGTAATTTTACAGGAGCTTCTGTAATTTTACAAAGTTTAACCAGTTTAGAGCCTTTGTATTTTAATGGAAACCAAGCTAAATATGAGTATACAAATTCTTCTGTAGAATTTTCGTTATTTCATAATATTACAGCTTCTCATAAAGCGCTCGTTGGATTAAATTTTTTTAGAGAAGACTATCAACACAAAGAAGGATTTAAGTCAGATGAAATCCCTTTAAGCTTTGCAGAAAATAAACTCTTGGTTAAAGGAGGATTTGATTACAATCATTTAAATTTCGAATATCAGTATGTAGACGGAATAAGAAGTAATTTTAATGTACAGTATGTATTGCCTGTAGCAAAAGAACAAAGAGAGTTTTACATACTTTGGAATGACTTTTTTTACTACAAACGCATTCAAAAACAAGGCAATTTAGCTACACGAGTACGTCTAGGGATTGCTAGTAATAATGACAATCCTTTTGCTCCTTTTCCCTTAGATAATAATGTAAACATTAGAGGAGTTGGAAACGTAATCGATAGAGGAACTGCCGTTGCGGTAGCAAATATAGAGTATCGTTATACTATTTTAGATAAATCTTGGTTTACGCTACAGACCAATACGTTTATAGACATGGGGAATTGGAGAACTGCAGGAGGTGATTTTAAACAATTATTAGAAAAAGATGAATTACGATTACATCCAGGAGTAGGTTTACGATTTATTAATAAAAAAATATACAATGCCGTGTTTAGATTAGACTATGGTGCGAGTATTGTAAAAAGAAAATCGGAAAAAGGAATTGTATTTGGGATTGGCCAATACTTTTAATATTGTTTAGAAGAAACTACTTAGAATTAAATTACAAGATTTTCTTATTCGTTGTATTTTATTAGAATTAGTATGCTGTTGTAAGTAACCCGTTTACAATACTACAGAGATAACTATTAATATTTATTATGTTTTTTTAGTTATGCAGCAAATTATAAGTTTTAAAAAGTATTTACTTTTCATTTTTATAGTGTCCTTAAAATTACATGCTCAAGTAATTAAAAGCATTCGTTATGATGGGAATAAAAAAACAAAAAAAGCAATTTTAGATAATATTATTACGACTAAAATAGGGAGTGAATATGATACATTAGTATTAAATTTAGATACAAAGTTATTAAGTAGATTAGCAGTTTGTAATAAAGCTACCTATAAAGCAAAAAAAGACAAAGAAGGAAATTACGAGGTTACTTATTTTTTTGATGAAACCAATACAATTATTCCTACTGTTAGTATTTGGACGGCGAGTAATGAGCAGTTTTCGTATCAATTAGGAGTTAAAGAATTTAATTTTTTAGGAAAAAATAAAGAAATAGGTTTTTTTTACAGAAACAATGGCTTCCATTCTTTTTCTTTTAATTACAAAGACCCTACTCTTATAAATAAAACGACAGGATTAGGTATTGTCATTCAGTCTTTAAAAAGTTTAGAGCCAGTTTTTTTAGGTGAACAAGGAATAGATTATGAGTATACAAATAGCTCTGTGGAAGTATTTGGAATTAAAAAATTAAGTTCTTTTCATAAAGTAAAACTAGGAATTAATTTTTTTAGAGAAGATTATACAATAGAAGATAAAAACCAGTTAACCGATTTGTTACCAAGCGATGTTACAATTGATAATATTATGTTGAGAACAGGTTTTGAATACAATAAGCTAACATTTAACAATCAGTATTTAGAAGGTTTTAAAAGTGAATTTAACGGTCAGTTAGTATTTCCCTTTGGAAATACACAACCTAACTATTTTATTTTATTAAACGATTTTTTATACTATAAGCGAGTACATATAAAAGGAGATTTTGCCACAAGAACAAGGTTAGGTTTAGCTAGTGAAATAAGCACGCCGTTTGCTCCCTTTTCTTTAGATAATAATTTAAATATTAGGGGTGTAGGGAATGTAATTGATAGAGGTACAGCTGCGGTAGTTGTAAATGCAGAATATAGACACACGGTGTATGAAAAAAACTGGTTAGCCATACAATCTAACGTTTTTGTAGACGCAGGAAGTTGGAGGCAGCCTGGTGGAGAATTGTCTGATATTTTAACGGATAAAAACTTAAGAATCCATCCAGGTGTTGGTTTGCGTTTTATTCATAAAAAAATATACAATGCAGTTTTAAGATTAGATTATGGATTTGGAATTGTAAATGAAAGACAGCAAGGAATTGTGTTTGGAATAGGACAGTATTTTTAAAGTTACAATTAATATCATTTGGAAAACGAGTTATTGCATTGCTAATTCTTAACAAACAAACCAACGTAATAGTTCTACAATAGAATAATAAATTTAAATTGATATAAGTAATACCATTTTAAAAATATTTTGACTTATATTTATATATGAGTTTACGTCAACAATTATCGATTAAAGAAAGTCCTCAGGAGTTATTATCATTAAAGAAAAGACAAACGAGTTTCAAATCCATTCAGAAAATTCAATTAT
>CALHCC010000121.1 GCA_937930675.1 uncultured Flavobacteriaceae bacterium | reverse complement strand
TTTTCTTTAACATCGTCAACGGTTTTTTTAATATCCTTTGTAACATCTAAATCAAGTCCAGCATTGTTTGCACTGTTGTTAATTTCTCGTTTAATATCGTTTGTTGCATTTTTTACTTGATTCATTCCTTTGGCTAATCCTCTAGCAATTTCAGGAATTTTATCAGCACCAAAAAACATTACCACAATCAGTAGAATAATGAACACCTCTGGACCTCCAATAAATAAAAACATAAGGTTCTAATTTTTAGTAAAGATACTGCTTATAAATGAATTTTATAAATTTTTAAGGAATACAAAAAAGCCTCTTCATTTATGGAGAGGCTTTGTAAATATATTGTTATAAAAATCTTAGTTTACTTTTATGTTGTTTTGTTCCATAATAATATGAATATCTTCATCAACTACTTCTTTTTTAGAATCTGCATATTCTAAAAATTTAGGATACAGTGCATCTAATTCTAATTTTGTTAATTCGTATCCCACATTTTTAGCTCTATAGGCTAAAGCAGCTCTACCACTACGAGCAGTTAATACAATGGCAGATTCTGTAACACCTACATCTTCAGGATCCATAATTTCGTAAGTCTCTCTGTTTTTAATCACACCATCCTGATGTATTCCAGAAGAGTGAGCAAACGCATTAGAACCTACTACGGCTTTGTTTGCTTGCACAAACATTCCCATATGCTCTTGTACCATTTGAGACGTGCTGTATAATAATTTGGTATTTACACCTGTATCTAAATTAAGATTAGGATGTTGTTTTAGAATCATGACTACTTCTTCTAAAGAAGTATTTCCTGCCCTTTCTCCAATACCATTAATAGTACATTCTATTTGACGAGCACCGTTAATAGCTCCTGCAATAGAATTGGCAGTAGCCAAACCTAAATCGTTATGGCAGTGACATGACAACGTTGCTTTATCAATTCCGGCTACATTTTCTTTTAAATATTTAATTTTAGCTCCGTACTCATCTGGCAAACAATATCCGGTAGTGTCAGGTATGTTTAATACAGTAGCTCCAGCTTTGATTACCGCTTCGCAAACTCTAGCTAAGTACTCGTTATCTGTACGTCCAGCATCTTCTGCATAAAACTCTACATCTTCTACAAATCCTTTAGCATATTTAACGGCTGCCACAGCTCTTTCTATAATCGCATCTCTGTTAGAGTTGAATTTGAACTGAATATGAGAATCGGAAGTTCCAATTCCTGTATGGATTCTTGGTCTTTTTGCATATTTAAGAGCTTCTGCTGCTACTTTAATATCGTTTTCTACAGATCTTGTTAATCCACAAACGGTTGCATTTTTAACCAATTTAGCAATGGCTTCAACAGATTTAAAATCACCAGGGCTAGATACAGGAAAACCAGCTTCAATAATGTCAACTCCTAATACATCTAAACGTTCTGCAATAATTAATTTTTGCTCTGTGTTTAGTTTACATCCTGGAACTTGCTCTCCATCTCTAAGAGTAGTATCAAATATTTGTACGTGATCCTTAGCCATTATTGTTTGGTTTTTTTACTTTAAGCATACAAAAATAAGATTCTGCAAAAGCGATAGAAACATTTTATAATTTACCTTTCCTTTGGTCAAAAATAGTTTTTGCTCTTAAAGTGTAATAAAAACAGGCTTCTATGGCTTTTAATATTACGATATTCAAAGGTGATAATCTGAATATTTTTGTATTTTTGAAGTGTAATTAGACCTTCAATCAACATGAAAAAAGAAAAAAAAGACCCCTTATTTTCTCTAATCAAATCTCTTAGTAAGTCTGAAAAAAGACAATTTAAATTGTATGCAGGTAGATTGGAAGGAAATACACAATCTAACTTCATGTCTTTATTTGTGTTGATGGATAAAGTAAAAGCTTACGATGAAAAAATAATTTTAGAAAAAACAGGCATTAGAAAACAGCAAATTTCTAATACAAAGGCACATTTGTATCGACAAATTTTAATTAGCTTACGATTGAGCCCTATTCATCAAAATAGCATTACACAGATTAGAGAGCAGATAGATTTTGCAACGATTTTATATACCAAAGGTTTGTATAAGCAAAGCTTACGTTTGTTAGATAAAACAAAATTGGTTGCTGTTTCTAAAGAGCAATATAATTTGGCTTATGAAATTATTGAGCTAGAAAAGGTAATAGAATCGCAATACATTACTAGGAGTATGAGTGATAGGGCAGATACCTTGGCTATTGAAGCAAAAAATATCAATCAAAAAAACGTAGTAACCAGTAAACTTTCTAATTTATCGTTACAATTGTATAGCTGGTTTTTAAAACATGGATATGCACGTAATGATGTGGATACGCAAACGGTAGAAAAATATTATGCAGATCGTATTCCTAAATACAACTTTACAGACTTAGGGTTTACAGGTAAAATGTATTTGTACCAGGCCAATTTGTGGCAAGGGTTTATTACGCAAGATTTTATTGCTTGTTACAGAAATTCACAAAAACTGGTTCAGTTGTTTCATGATTTACCAGATATGAAAAAACTACATCCAGTATTTTATTTAAAGGCGGTTAATTACTTGTTAGAGTCGTTATTCTATCTTCAAAAGAAAGATAAGTTTCAGGAAACGTTGGATGGCTTGGCAAAAGAAATTCACGAGGAAAAAATATTCTCTTCTGAAAACACTCAAAATTTGTGTTTTCTGTATCTGTATCAACACAAAATTAATTCGTTTTATTTAACAGGAGAGTTTAAAAAAGGAACTGATTTTGTAGCTCGCGTGTTGTTGGAATTAGAAAAGACAGATAAAAAAATAGATGCCCACCATGTAATGTTGTTTTATTACAAAATTGCGTGTATGTATTTTGGAGCAGGAGATTATGAAAAGTGTATTTATTACTTAAATAAAATCATCAAAAATAAAGATTTAAAAATGCGTGAAGACTTGCTGTGTTACACGCGTGTTTTAAATTTGGTAGCACATTATGAATCTGGGGACGATGAGTATATTGAAGAGCTGATTAAATCTACCTATAAGTTTTTATTAAAAATGAACAACCTGTATGAGGTACAGAAAAAGATGATTAAATTTTTAAGAAATTTAAGCAATCTCTATCCTCACGAGCTAAGAAAATCGTTTAAGTTGTTGTACGAAGAGTTAAAAATTTATGAAGATCACCCTTACGAGAAAAGGTCGTTTTTGTATTTAGATATCTTATCTTGGTTAGAATCTAATATTAAAGGGGTTCCTGTTGAAGAAATTGTGAAACAGAAAATAGAAAGACCACAAAATTGAAATATATAAACGATTGTTATTACCTAATTAAAGTACAATATTTAGGATTTAGATACCACGGTTGGCAAAAACAACCCGATGTTAAAACCGTACAAGGTACTTTAGAAAAAACGTTAAAGTTTATTTTTAGACATACAGAATTTAAAACCTTAGCACAGGGTAGAACTGATGCGATGGTTTCTGCCAACGAAGCTTATTGCCATTTAATCACCAAACAACCTTATGCGATAGAGGGTTTGTTAAGTGATTTAAATAAAAATTTACCTCAGGATATTAGGGTTTTAGACGTACAAGAAACAGATGCGAATTTTGATATTATTCAAGCAGCAAAAATAAAAGAGTACCACTATTTGTTTTCTCACGGACAACGAAATCATCCGTTTTGTGCTTCTTTAATAACTGGTAAAAACAGTGTTTTAGATATTGAATTAATGAAACAAGGGGCTAAGCTTTTTGAAGGAAAACATAATTTTAAAAAATATACCAAGAGAGCAACCAGAAGTACTGTATTTGAGAGAGAGGTGCATACGTCTCAAATAGTAGCAAATAATTTATATCAAGCGAATTTCTTCCCTAAAGAAAGTTTTATTTACAAAGTAACGGGACCTGGATTTATGAGATACCAAATTAGGATTATGATGGGAACTTTATTTTTGTTAGGTAGTGGAGAGCTTTCTATAGAAGCGGTTAAAAAGACCTTAACACATTGGGATGATGATGTAGTGTTAAATGAAATTGCTCCTGCTAGTGGTTTAATTTTGTATAAAACAATAATAGAGTTTTAAAACAATTTAAAGTTTGTTGTTGTTCTATTTATTTAGTATTGTTTTTTATATAAAAGAAGGTTGAATATATTGATGTACAAGTTTTTAAAGAATGTTTTGTTTGTGAATTTTTTAAGAAAAAAAGTTTTA
>CALHCC010000120.1 GCA_937930675.1 uncultured Flavobacteriaceae bacterium | reverse complement strand
AATCATTTCACGAACTACATTTCCTGGAGCTCCTTTACCAATTTTACCGATTACTTTTCCTACTAAAACTCCAGCTTTTCCTTTATTTCCCCCTTTAATATCGTTGGCAATGGCTTCGTTTTCAGCAATAGCAGCATCTACAGCAGCTTGAATCTGTTCTGTAGAAATGGTATTGTCTGCAAAATATTTTTTGTAATCAAATTTAGCATCCGCTAACAATCCTTCAATCGCTTTTTGAACCAACACATTGGTTACTTCTCCTTTTTTAAAGGATTTAAAAATAGCGATTAAATCATCTATATTTTCTATTTTATCGTAATCCTCTGCTTTTAAATTATTGGTTAATGTTTTGGCTACAAAAGCAACATCTCCAATAGCATCTACCAAGCTCATTACTGTTTTAGAACGCAAAGCATCTGCTGTAAAGAACTTAGCATCTTGAGGTTTCACTTTACCTTCTATTAAGGTAGATTCAACAAAATAGGGTAATACTTTAGGATCTACCGTAATTCCATCAACTACATTTTTGATGGCCACAAAAGGTAAATCTGGCTCAGAAATATAACGATAATCAGCATCGTACTCTTTCTTACGCATTACTTTCGTTTGCTTTAAAGCTTCATCCCATAAAACCGTCGTTTGATCTGGTCTAAACTCTTTATACTCGGTATAATAATTTAACTGCTTTTCTATTTCTTCTTTTAAAGCCTCTACCATAAACTTAAACGAGTTTAAGTTTTTAATTTCGGTACGAGGGTTTAATATATCTGTTCCTTTAACACGTAAGGATACAGAAACATCTGATTTAAATTGACCTTTATCTAAATTCGCTTCAGAAATTCCTAAGTTTTGTACAATGCGTTGAATGTACTGTGCATATGTAGAAGCATCTTCTATATTGCGAATACAAGGTTTGGTGACAATTTCTATTAAAGGAACTCCTCCTTTATTAAAATCTACCAAAGAAATGGTTTTCTCGTGTACCAACTTCGCTGCATCTTCTTCAATATGCACCTGCTCTATTTGTACTGTAAACTGAGAACCATCGTTACGATAACAGGCTATTTCTCCATCGGGAATGATAGGATTGTGAAACTGGGTTATCTGAATATTTTTAGGATTATCTGGGTATTCGTAGTGTTTACGATCCCACGAAATTACTTCGTTTGAAAAACTTGAATTTACTGCTTTTCCAAAATAAATAGCCTTGGTAATTGCTTCTTTATTTATGGCAGGTAAAACTCCCATTTGACCTGTACACACAGGACAAATATTTGTATTTGCTTGCTCACTTTCTTCGTTAGCACATCCACAAAACAACTTAGATTTTGTGTTTAAACGTACATGTGTTTCAATACCAGCTACTAACTCTAAATTGTGTTCTTTTAATAGAGCGTTTAATTTATCTAATTCCATTATTGCACTTGGTTTAAGAAGTTAGCAAACTGTAATATAGTTTGTTCTTTGTTTTTTGCTCCAGTTACCTGAATTCCTGTTTCTGTTCCAAACGGACACGTTAAGGTTGGTAATTGCCCTAAACTAAAACCTACCGTATAAGCATCTGACAAATACATTGCATGAGGGTTGCTTAACACCTCTCCTATTTTTGGTACTGGACCTGGAGTTACAGGTGATAAAATAATAGCTACCTTATTAAAATCTGCTTCAAAAGCAGCTTCTATTTCTTTTCTTAATTCTTGCCCTTTTAAATAAATAGCATCAGAAAACCCTTGAGATAATACTTGATTTCCTCCTACAATTCTTCTTTTAGTCTCTTCTGTAAAATTCTCAGAACGAGTTAACATGTAGGTTTCTTTTAAATTTTTATCTTCTATACGATTTCCGTAATTGGTACCATCTAATCTAGATAAATTAGATGCCGTTTCTGCCATGGCTAAGGTATAGTAAGTAGAAACTAAAGTGTCTGCATTAAAAAAGTCTAATTCTTGAACTTCATATCCTGCCGATTTAACTTTTTCAATCGTTGCTAAAAAATCAGCTTTTATAGTGGCATCAATTGCATCATTTTCTATGAAGTTTTTAAAGTAACCTACTTTAACCCCTTCTGGCTTGCTTGCTACCACCTCAGCTTTAATTTCTTCTGAAACTACCGAAGTTTGATCTTTAGCATCTTTACCACTAATTACGTTCATTACAATCGCAACATCTTCTATCGATTTTGCCAAAGGTCCAACGGTATCTGTAGACGATGCATACGCCATTAATCCGTAACGAGAAACTCGTCCGTAAGTTGGCTTTAATCCGTAAATTTTATTGTATCCTGCGGGTTGACGAATGGATCCTCCAGTATCTCCTCCAATAGAAAACACCGTATAATTTGCAGCAACATTTACTGCCGATCCTCCTGAAGAACCTCCTGCAACCAAGCTAGTATCTACTGCATTTTTTACACTTCCAAAAACCGTATTTTCAGATGATGATCCGTGACCAAAACTATCACAGTTTTCTTTTGCCATTGGAATAGCCCCAGCATCTAACAACTTTTGAATAGCAGTTGCTGTGTATGCAGATTTGTAATTCTTTAATAAATCTGAACTAGCAGATGTGTAGGTTCCTTGAACCATATACACATCTTTAATTCCAAAAGGAATACCTTCTAGCAAACCTATTTCTTCTCCGTTTGCAATTTTCACATCTACTTTAGCAGCAGCTTCCAAAGCCAATTCTTCTAAAACAGTATTAACAGAGTTGTATTTATTTTCTTTTAGTAAGGCCAATTTTACTTGTACCAAAGCAGTACAAGTAAATTCTTTAGCAACTAACTGATTGTGTATTTTTTGAATTTGAGATTCCATCTTAACCTTCAATTACTTTAGACACCACTAAATACCCATCCTTTTCTTTAGGAAAGTTTTCTTTAATGATTTGTTTGGTGATTTCTGAACTATTTTCAACAACATCTGCACGTAAATCATCTATAGACACGGCATTCTTTGCATTTTGATTTGATGAATTTTGATTAGTTTCAGCATTTTTTATTACTTCAAACAACTTATCCACCGCCTCAGAAGACTTAGCTCCTTTGATGCTAGACAAGATGTCTACAGGCATTATTTTACTCATTCCTTTTGTTTTTTAAGTCAGACTTCAAGCTTGCAAAATTACAAAAGTTTTAGCGGAGTTAAAAGATTTAAACACTTCAATAAAGTATTTGAATGTAATCCTATTATTCCATCACATTACCATCAAAAAAAAGCGATACCCTAAAATTTTAGAGTATCGCTTTTTTAATGCTAAAAACAATTATTTAATTAATCATTGCTTTTAATTCTTTTACCGTTTCTATTGGGTTTTCTGCACCAAACACATAACTACCTGCTACTAATACATCTGCTCCAACTTCTACTAAATTATTCGCGTTTTTATTCGTAACACCACCATCAATTTCAATTTTAGTATCACATCCTTTAAAGGTAATTAAATTTTTTAATTGCTGTACTTTAGTATAGGTGTTTTCTATAAATGACTGCCCCCCAAAACCTGGATTTACACTCATAATACATACCAAATCTAAATCTTGAATAATATCTTCTAAAACAGAAATAGGTGTATGTGGGTTTAAAGCCACTCCCGCTTGCATTCCTTCTGCTTTTATTGCTTGAATGGTTCTGTGCAAATGCGTGCAAGCTTCATAGTGCACCGTTAAAATGTCCGCTCCTATTTCTTTAAATGTTTTAATGTATTGATCTGGATTCACAATCATTAAATGCACATCTAAAGGTTTAGTTGCATGTTTTTTAATTGCTTGCATTACGGGCATTCCAAAAGATATATTAGGAACAAAAGTTCCATCCATAATATCTATATGAAACCAATCTGCATCACTATTGTTAATCATTTCTACATCTCGTTGGATGTTTGCAAAGTCGGCCGCTAACACCGATGGAGCTATCAATTTACTCATCTTTGTATATTGTATGGGGAGTTTTGACTAACCTAAGTAAGTCATTAAAATTTTACTTCTTGAAGTATGCTTTAATCTACGAATTGCTTTTTCTTTAATTTGACGTACACGTTCACGAGTTAAATCAAACGTTTCTCCAATTTCTTCCAAAGTCATAGGCTGATGTTCCCCTAAACCAAAATACAAACGTACTACATCTGCTTCTCTTGGTGTTAAAGTTTCTAAAGCTCTTTCTATCTCCACCTTTAACGACTCATGTAATAATGTTTTGTCTGGGTTTGGAGATTCTCCTGAATTTAATACATCGTATAAATTAGAATCTTCCCCTTCAATTAATGGAGCATCCATAGATACGTGACGTCCAGAATTCTTCATAGATTCTTTTACATCATTTACAGTCATATCTAATTTCTTAGCTATTTCTTCTGCCGATGGAGGACGTTCGTTTTCTTGCTCTAAAAAAGCGTACATTTTATTGATCTTATTAATAGATCCAATTTTATTTAACGGTAAACGTACAATACGAGATTGCTCTGCCAAAGCCTGTAAAATAGATTGACGAATCCACCATACTGCATAAGAGATAAACTTAAAACCACGAGTTTCATCAAAACGCTTTGCTGCTTTAATTAACCCTAAATTTCCTTCATTAATTAAATCTGGCAACGTTAATCCCTGATTTTGATATTGTTTTGCTACAGATACTACAAAACGCAAATTGGCTTTGGTTAAACGTTCTAAAGCTGCTTGATCTCCTGCTTTTATACGCTGAGCTAATTCTACCTCCATATCGGCAGTAATTAAATCTACCTTTCCAATTTCTTGTAAATATTTATCTAAGGAAGCCGTCTCACGATTGGTTACCTGCTTGGTAATTTTAAGTTGTCTCATCTAATTTTACTAAATTATTGTTGTTGTGTTTTTATATATACGAGAGTACTATCTACTTTGTTACAAAAAAATATTTTTTATTGATGATTTTAAGTCGTTTAATAAATTTCAACAAGCTATTCATCTATATTTTATAAGCATCAATCTTATCAAAAGAGATATTTTTCCTATTCTGTAAGATTAAAAAAACCACAAACACATAACTTTTATCATAAAAAAATTAAATTTGCATATTAGAAAATTAAATTTAATTTGACTGATCAAGAAATAATAGACAAAATTGTCATTCAAAACAAAAGCCATTTGTTTGCTATCCTCTATGACAGATATTCTTCTATAGTTTACAATAAGTGTTTAAGCTTTGTTAAATCTAAAGAAACTGCGGAGGACTTAACACATGACTTATTTGTCCAATTATTCACCAAAATAAAAACATTTAAAGGAGAAGCTAAGTTTTCTACATGGCTTTACACTTTTACCTATAATTTTTGCATAAATTATATACAACGAGACAAATATAAAAATAATGAAAAAGCAAGTGATACCATTGAAACTTCTTTTGCAGAGCTAGAAGAAGTAGATGATGCTCTAATTTTTGAAATAAAAGCTTCTAAATTGAAACTTATTTTAGAAAAGATTAACGTGGAGGACAAAATGATTCTTTTAATGAAATATCAAGATGATATGTCTTTAAAAGACATCTCTAATCTTCTTAATATTGGATTAAGTGCCGTTAAAATGCGTTTAAATAGAGCGAAACAAAGGGCTTTAGACCTATATAAAATTTTATAGTATTATGAACAACCCTTTTAAAGAAATACAAGGAAATGAATCTTTACCTGAAGATCACCGTGAAAAAGTGTTGGGCGATATCGACAAAACCAAATTGTTTTTAGATTTAGCTAATTTTTTTTTAACAGAACATCCTAAAGTAATTTTAACTTTATTTGACAATACAAAAAACAACTAAAAATGAATACAGAAACTTCTAAATTTGGGGAAATTTACCCAATGATTATAGATTTTTTAATTGGTTTTGGAAAAATCATTGGATTTTTACTGCTTGCTTATATTGCCTTAAAAATCATTATGTATTTAGTAGAAAAATTACTTAAAGGAATTAACCCTGAAAAAGTAATTAATAAGCTAAATGAATCCGAAGCTTTTGGTAAAAAGAAAATTGAATTTGACTTAACAAAAATATGTTTGCCCATTGTAAAGTGGTTCGTCATTTTAATTTTTATTATTGTTGGATCAGAATTACTACAACTAGAAATGGTCTCTAAAGGTATTTCTAGTGTTATTAGTATACTACCTAGTGCTTTTAGTGCCGTTTTGATTTTTGTAATTGGTGTTTATTTAGCTAGTTTGGTTAGAAATGCTATAGGGACATTAATGAAATCTTTAGGAGAAGGAATTGCTAACATTATAGGTACTGTACTTTTTTATATTGTAGTTATTTTTGTTTCTGTAGCCGCTTTAGAACAAATAGGTGTAAATACAGCCATTGTAACCAGCAACATCACTTTAATATTTGGTTCTATTCTAATTACGTTTACCATCGCTTTTGGATTAGGATCTAAAGATTTAGTTACTAGAATATTGTTAAGTTTTTATACTAAAAAAACATTATCTACAGGAGATATTGTAGAAATTGATGGTTTTAAAGGTGTTATAGAGTCTATTGATGTACTGTATATCGTCATTAAGTCCGAAAATGAAACTCAAGTTTTTCCTATCAAAGACATTTCTGATAATAAATTAAAAATTTTTAATAACTAAATGTGACTTATCTAATTAATTGGTGTCATAACTATGTAACCAAATTAAATTAGGGGTAATTTATAAGTTACTAAACAAATATAGACTTAGGGGTAGGTCTTTGTTTAAGCCTTCTTTTAACAAGAGGGCTTTTTTTATGCCTTTTAATTTGCTTTAACCTTTTTACTATGCATTAAACAACAATATAATACCATTTGAAAAATAAGTTGTCGCACTATCTGATTGTAAACAAATAAACGAATTTAACAGATGAACTTAAATTTATACGACAAAATAAATTCAAAATGGTGTAAGTATATATATCTAAAATTAGAAACAAAAAAAGCATCTCGAAAATTGAGATGCTTTTTTATAAATTATGCTAAATTACTTATTCAGCTTTTTTCTCTTCTCTAGGTTTTCTATCGTCTCTACGATTGTCTCTACCTCTATTATCACGTCCACCACGATCGTTATTTTCTCTTGGCGGTCTTGCTTTAAAACCTTCTGGTTTTGGCAATAATGCTTTTTTAGAAACTTTTTCTTTACGAGTTTTAGGGTCACGTCCAAAGTACTTCACTTCAAAAACATCTCCCATATTCACAACATCAGTAACGTTTTCTGTACGTTCCCAAGCCAACTCACTTACGTGTAATAAAACTTCGTTTCCTGGTGCTTCTGTATATTCTACAACTGCTCCAAAATCTAACATTTTAATTACCTTCACCTCGTATTTTTCACCAACCTCTGGCTTAAACAACATAGATTCAATGTTTGCTAATACAGCTTCAATTCCTTCAGATCCAGTACCTAAAATTTCAACAATTCCTTCTTCAGTAACAGGGTCTTCGTTAATAACGATAGTACACCCTGTAGTTTTTTGTAACTCTTGAATATTTTTACCACCAGGCCCAATTAAAGCACCAATAAATTCGTTAGGAATTACTCTAGTAACCATTTTAGGAGCGTATGATTTTACATCTTCGTTAGGAGTTTCAATTACTTCAGTAATTTTTCCTAAGATATGTAAACGTCCTTCACGTGCTTGTTTTAAAGCATTTACTAAAATTTCGTAAGATAATCCTTTTACTTTAATATCCATCTGACAAGCCGTAATACCATCCGCAGTACCTGTTACTTTAAAGTCCATATCTCCTAAGTGATCTTCATCACCTAAAATATCAGACAATACAGCGTAACGATCACCATCAGAAATTAATCCCATCGCAATACCAGAAACTGGTTTTGTAATTTGAACTCCAGCGTCCATTAAAGCCATTGTACCAGCACAAACAGTTGCCATAGAAGAAGAACCATTAGATTCTAACACTTCAGATACAACACGTACAGTATAAGGACAATCCGCAGGAACAATTCCTTTTAAAGCTCTTTGAGCTAAATTTCCGTGTCCAACTTCACGACGAGAAGTACCTCTTAAAGGTCTTGCCTCACCTGTACAAAATGGAGGGAAGTTATAGTGTAAGTAAAAACGCTCTTCTCCTTCGTGTGTTGGAGAATCTATAATGTTCGCATCTCTAGATGTACCTAAAGTTACTGTTGCTAATGCTTGAGTTTCTCCACGTGTAAAGATTGAAGATCCGTGAGTAGACGGTAAATAATCTACTTCTCCCCAGATAGGTCTAATTTCAGTAGTCTTACGACCATCTAAACGTAAACCTTCTGCCAATGTTAATTCACGAACCGCTTCTTTTTGAGATTTGTTGAAGTATTTTCCAACTAAATCACCATATTCTTCTAATTCTTCTTCTGTAAATGCAGCAGTTACTTCTTCTTTTACTTGAGCAAAAGCGTCAGTCCTTTCTACTTTAGAAGTTCCTTTAGCAGCAATAGCATAACACTTATCGTAAGCTAAAGCGTTAATTCTAGCAGCTAATTCTTCGTTTTCTTCAGCCTCAGCATATTCACGAATTTCTTTTTTACCAAAAGCCTCTGCTAATCTTACCTGAGCAGCACATTGAACTTTAATTGCTTCGTGAGCAAATTTAATTGCATCTGCCATTTCTTCTTCAGAAATCTCATCCATTTCACCTTCTACCATCATTACAGAATCTGCAGAAGCTCCAATCATCATATCTAAATCAGATTCAGCTAATTGTGCTCTAGTAGGGTTGATAACGAATTCTCCATTTACTCTTGCTACACGAGCTTCAGAAATTGGAGTTTCAAAAGGAATGTCAGATAATTGAATAGCAGCAGAAGCTCCTAAACCAGCCAACGCATCTGGCATTACTTCTGGATCGTGAGACATTAACTGAATCATTACCTGAGTTTCTGCATGATAATCTTTAGGGAACAAAGGACGTAATACACGGTCTATTAAACGCATGGTTAAAATTTCGTCATCACTAGGTCTAGCTTCTCTTTTAAAGAAACCTCCAGGATATTTACCTGCAGCTGCAAATTTTTCACGATAATCTACTGTTAATGGCAAAAAATCTACGTCCGATTGTTTGTAGTTAGAAACTACAGTACAAAGCAACATAGCTTTTCCCATTTGCACTACAACGCTACCATGAGCTTGTTTTGCTAATTTTCCAGTTTCGATAGATACGGTTCTCCCGTCTCCTAATTCGATAACTTCTTTAAATACCTTAGGTATCATAATAAAATGTTTTA
The DNA here is from genome assembly GCA_937930675.1 of uncultured Flavobacteriaceae bacterium. GTDB lineage: Bacteria > Bacteroidota > Bacteroidia > Flavobacteriales > Flavobacteriaceae > Wenyingzhuangia. The sequence continues at coordinate 661 of CALHCC010000120.1, read as the reverse complement.
ATTGTTGATTTAAATAAGAAAAAACCAACGGTTATTGTGTAACAAAAATGTTGTGTTGTTGTAAGGCTTTGTTAACAATGGACTCAGAGTAAAGCTCTGACTTCTTATTTTTTATACAGCTGAAATTTTATCAGCGAAGTGTCTAAAATAAAAAAAAGAGGCGATTAAGCCTCTTTTAATATCTTGAATTATTTTCTTAATCCTAATTCTTTAACAATGGCACGGTAACGTAAAACGTCTACCTTTGTTAAATAATCTAATAAAGATCTTCTCTTACCAACTAACTTTACTAAAGAACGTTGTGTGTTAAAATCTTTTCTATTGCTTTTTAAGTGTTCAGTTAAGTCTGCAATTCTTTGTGTAAACAATGCAATTTGTGCTTCTGCTGATCCTGTGTCTGTTGCAGATTTCCCGTGCTTTGCGAAAATCTCTGCTTTAGCTTCTTTTGATAATGACATGCTAATATTTATGTAAATGATTATTATGTACAACTACCTCTCTGATAATTGGACGGCAAATATAAAACTTTTTTTCTTAAAAAATTCACAAACAAAACATTCTTTAAAAACTTGTACATCAATATATTCAACCTTCTTTTATATAAAAAACAATACTAAATAAATAGAACAACAACAAACTTTAAATTGTTTTAAAACTCTAT
>CALHCC010000119.1 GCA_937930675.1 uncultured Flavobacteriaceae bacterium | reverse complement strand
TCTAAATTAATGTCTTTCTCCTTTTAAAACTCCATAAATGTGTAAAATTTCTGGAAATATCGCTTCCATAGATTCTTTTGCACCGTTGGTAGAGCCTGGTAAAGCCAATACTAACGTATTATTAATAACTCCTGCAACACTTCTAGATAACATAGCATACGGCATTCTGTTTTGTCCGTAATTCCTAATGGTTTCTTCGACTCCTAAAATTCGTCTATCTAATAAAGGAAGTAAAGTTTCTGGAGTTACGTCTCTAGGCGATAAACCTGTTCCTCCTGTGTATATAATCAAGTCAAAATCTTTTTGACTGTTGCTAATAGCTTTTTCCTCGATAATTTCTTTTTCGTCTGGAATAACGGTGTATTCTCCAACGGTAACATCGCAAGCTCTTAATTTTTCGATGATGGCTTTTCCTGCTTTGTCTTCTTTGATTCCTGCAGAAATCGTATCAGAACAAACAATAACAGAAGCTTTTAAGCCTGTTCCTTTCTTTTGTTTATAGGTAGATTTACCTCCTCTTTTTTCTAAAAGCTTAATGTGTTTTATCTCCACCTCTTTGTCGATAGGTTTTAACATGTCGTACATGTTTAAAGCAACGACACTGGCTCCGTGCATGGCTTCTACCTCAACCCCTGTTTTGTAAATGGTTTTTACGGTCATTAAAACCGTAATTTCTAATCCATTTATTTGGTATTCTACCCCAGTGTATTCAATAGGTAAAGGATGACAATCGGGTAATAAATAAGGTGTTTGCTTAATCCCTAACAAACCTGCAGCTCTACTCATTTCAAAAACATCTCCTTTGGGTACGGTTTTGTTTTGAATTGCATCAATAGTTTCTTGTTTGCTAACTTTTACAATGGCTTGTGCAGTAGCAGTTCTTAATGTTGGGCTTTTATGTGTAATGTCAACCATTTTTAATGGATTATTTTTTATTGATTATTGACGATTGTTACTAGCTGTTTTTCTTGAAGCGATAAAAATAGATGTCAATTCTTTAGATTCTTTAAATTAAGTCTTTGGCAACAGCCTCGTTTATTATTCTTTCATCTACAAGAAATTCTAACCAAAAATTAGATTCATCAATTTCTTCTATTACAATACTTATCTTTGAAATAAAACTAGCCTTTGTTTGTGCTAAACATGTAGCTCTATAATTTGCAGCTACAGAAGTTGCACATCTTATTAATTGTCCTTTTATATGATTTGAAAGATAAGATTTATAAAATAGTTCTGTAATTTTAATACAATTATGAGCAAATTTTTTAGTTCTTAATTTTAATAACTCTTTCATAACTAATCAATATAAAATAGGCAATAAAAAATTAGGAATTAACCTTCCACTGATGTGTTTCGTCTTTAAAAATTTCTTTACCAAATATGGGCGTTTCTGCTTTAATGGTTTCTACCAAATATTCTAAGGCTTTCATAGCTTCTTTTCTTCTGGGGGATGATACAAAAACAAAAAGACATAATTCTCCTGCTTTTACAGCTCCTAAACTATGATAGATGTGCGAACAGGTTAGTTCAAATTTATCAAAAGCACGTTCTCTAATTTCATCAAACTTAGTATTTGCCATTTCCTCATAAGCTGTGTATTCAATAGCAGTAACTGTCTTACCATCAATTTCATCGGCTCTTACCTGACCTAAAAAAATATCGTGAGCACCAATGGTAGTTTTGCTTTGATGTTTGGCTATAGAATTAGCAATAAAATCGGGTGTAATAGCACCTTGTATAAACACATTTTTTTTCTTCATGTCAATAATTTAATAAATTAAAAATGAAAGCGTTCCTCCTTCATTATTAAACAACAAATATACTTAACCTCCAGCGAATGGTGGTAAAAAAGCAATTTCATCTCCGTTGCTTATCAGAGCTTCTTTAGCTACTATTTTTTGATTTAATGCAATATTGTAGGTGAGTGTACTTAATTTGGGATATTTAGTTAGTATTTGCAATTCAAGATCGTTCATACTTATCTTGTTTGCTGCTAGTTCTATTTTTTCTGTATGCGTGTGGGTTTGTTCCACAAGCATTCCAAAATATTTTAAGGTAATTACTAGCATATGTTGTGTTTTTCTAAATCTTTGGGCGTATTAATATTGGCTAACTTACATTTAATTTCGTCTGTTGCTGGAATGGTTTTGTGATCTAATTGTTTGATAACAAAACGCAATTTTTGAATTTTGTTCTTTAAAGCCAATTTAAAAATAGGTAAACATTTTTTATGGTACAGAGCCGTGAGTGGAGTAGTTCTTGTGTTTTGAACGTATTGAACAATATCAAATTTATTGTTTCGGTGTTCTAATAAAGGTTTAAAAACAGTGAAATCTACTTTAGGACAATCACAACTTACAATAAAACTGTAATCTGTTTTACTAGCTTTAAGTCCAGTATATACGGCTGCTACAGGTCCATAATCTTTAATGTTGTCGGGGATTCTTTTAACACCAAACTGATCGTAATTTTCGTTATTACTAACAATAATAATCTCATCTACCAAAGGGGATAGGTTATTGATAATATGTTGTGTAAAGGTAATGTTGTTGAGTAGTAACGTACCCTTATCTACCCCCATTCTAGAGCTTTTACCTCCTGCTAAAATAATACCTGTAATATTTTTTTGCATCACTAATTAATCTATACTATAAGTAGTTACTAAGGTATGTTTAGATATCATTCCTCTTCCTTCTTCTAAATAGACCAATGCGTTGGCTTTGGCAAAACTATTTAACATGGCGGAGCTTTGATTGTTTAAAATTTCTACACCTGTTCCCGTAACTACAGCTTTTAAAAATTCGGCACGTATTCCTTTTTTATCATATTCGTTTTGTAAAGAAACTTGTTTTGTTTGTTTTTGATAGTTTGGATTCCCTATAAACTTTTGTAACGCAGATTCTATATAAATATAAAAACACGTTAGTGCAGAGGCTGGATTTCCTGGCAATGCAAAAATAGTAGTGTTTTTATTTTTTCCAAAAAACAAAGGTTTTCCTGGTTTTTGCTTTATTTTATAGAATACTTGTTGTGTGTTTAGTGCTAACAATGCTTTTCCTACAAAATCATAATCACCCACAGAAATACCTCCTGATATCAATACAAAATCGCTGCTAGTAATTGCTTGTTCTAGTTGGTGTAAAGTCTCTTTATAATTGTCTTTAACTTTTAAGAGTTTAACGTTATTAAATCCTTTCTTAGCCAAGGCTGTTTGTAGCATAATGGCATTGCTCTCGTAAATTTTACCAAAAGTTAGAGGAGTGCCAGGTTCAGTCAACTCGTTTCCAGTAACTACAATCGTAATCTTAGGTTTTTTATACACAGAAACATGCGTAATTCCTAACGTAGCTAAAAAGCCAATAGCGGCAGGGTTTAATTTGGATCCTTGTGTTAGTGCTATTTGTTGTTGCTGAATTTGTTCTCCTGCCAATCGAATATTTTTATTCGGAGTTAATGTGTCTTCAATAACAAGAATTCCATCTGTAACAGTTGTGTTTTCTTGCATAATTACTGCATTGGCATTGTTTGGAGTAGGAGCACCTGTAAAAATTCGTACAGCTTCTCCCGCTTTTAGTGTTTTATTGTTGTTGTCTCCTGCTTTAATTTCATCAACTAAAATAAACTTATTTTGATGCTCGTCATCGTACAAAACAGCATAACCATCCATAGCAGATTGATGAAATGGAGGCATGTGAATAGGGGATACAATATCTTTAGACAGGTATAAATCTAAAGCATCGATAAGAGGAATTTCACAAGTCTCTTGTGTATGAACATTTGCATGTACCAATTCTAAAGCCTCAGAAACACTTACCATATAATTATTCTCCATTGTATTGCGTTAAAAACGCTAAAATTACTTTTTATTTTTAAAGCACCACTTCTGCGTATTGCTTTTTTGGAGCTTCACACAAGCTACATGCATAGGTTTCTGGCAATTCTATAAAAGGTGTACCTGGTGTTATGTTGTTTTCTTCGTCTCCAATAGTTTCATCATATACGGTTAAACAATTGTTACACTGGTGTACTTTGTTTTGAACAAGACCACTGTCTTTGTTTTCTATAGGTTTTGCAACGTTTTCAGTACTATTATCTAGCTGATCAAAATACAGTTGACTTAATTGCATTAACAATCCGGGCAATTCAATTTCTTCTACATTTTGTGCGTAAGGAATGTATTCTCCAGTATTAGGGTTAAAGTTTTTGCAATACAAAACATTGTACGTAGCAATGTTTTCAAACTCATTGGCAATTTTAGGAGCTGGATTTTTCTCAATAATCATGGATGTAAAATATTGAGGAGCCTCACATCTTTCATGATAACCAATGGTTAATCCATACATGCTAATATCATTCTGATCTAATGATTTTACAATAAAACGTTTTAGTTTTAAAGCAGCAGGATCGTTTACAGGTAAATGCCAGTTTAATTCTAAAGAAGAATGACGTACGTTAATACCTCTTTGTCCTAAGAATTTTTCTACCATAAATTTGTATTTCTTTTCAATACCTTTTACAATAAAAGACTTCCAAGGAGTAATACAAATTCTACTAATTTTGTAATCCATACAAAAATCACAAAACTCTTCTAAGAACTTAATATCATATTTATTATTTCTCCAGTACAAGCCTAACCAGTATTGATTGATACCCATTTTGTTCATCCCTTCATAATAAGGAAACGGTTTGTATGGGATAGATAAGTTTTCTGTAATAACTTTGTTGTTGGTATCTACCAATTCATTTACTCGGTTGTATAAATCTTGAATGTTATCAAAATTTTGATACTCTTTTTCAATGGCTTTGGCTATTTTAGAAATGTTCCAGGTGTAGACCAATACAGGGTATGTAATATTTTTATCCCAACCGGGTAAGTTTAAATTTAAGTACCAGTAATCTTCGTTTTTAGAAGCTACAAAATTTAAATGTCCATTGTAAATAGGTACTAAATTTTGTTGAGGATCTACTAAATTTATTTTAAGGGTAGGATTGTATTTAAATTCTTCGTGTAAATACAAATAGGTAGTAGCACTTAACCAACCTGTTTGTGGAAAAATGTCAGCACACACATATGAAGATACAATGTTGTGAAATTTAAGATTTTGTTCAATATCTTGTTTGTATTCCGGAAAATAGGTTTTTAATAAATGTTCCTGATTTTCTTTTACAGGTAGTAAAATATCTTGTCTTGACCCAAAACTAATACTCGTTAAGTTTAATGCTTTTGCTAACTGAAGAATTTGTTTTAACTCGTTAGGACTAATAACCCCACCTTTAATAAATATTCTTTTTAATGTTTCTAACATGGTACTAAGCGTTAACAGTTACTAATTCTTCTTTTAAAATATCTCTTACTTCGGGTTTACAACTACCACATCCTAAACCAGCACCAGTTGTTTTACAAAGTTCGGCAAAGTCTGTACATCCGTTAGTAATGGCTTGTTTTAAATTACCGTCTCCTACTTGGCTACAAGAACAAACTAGTTTACCCATTACAGGTTCTCCACCGCCACTACCACGTAACAATTCATCACGTTTGTCAGACAGTTCTACTTTATCTTCAATAAGAGCTTTAAATTCAGCAAATTCTTTTTTATCTCCCATTAAAACAGCACCTACCAAAATATCATCTTTTACCACACATTTTTTGTAGTAACGCTTGCGTTCGTCTGTTAAAATAATTTGTTCGTACGATTTGTCGTCTTTAGGAATTTCAATATTACCAATACTACACAAGTCTAAGTTTTCAAACTTAAGAATGTTCATTAATACAGAACCATCGTAAATGCTCCCTAAATCTCCTAAAATATATTTGGCAGCAATGTCTGCTTGCTGTTCTGCTGCAGAAGTAATTCCAAATAACCAACCATTGTATTGTGCAATTTCTCCTAAGGCAAAAATACTAGGATCGCTAGATTGTAAGTGCTGATTTACCTCGATACCTCTACCACATTTTAATTTAATAGCTCTACCCAACTCAATATTAGGAATGGTACCAATAGCATATACAATTGCGTTGGTTTTAATAATTTTTCCGGTTTTTAATCGTACTTCTAAGTCTGTATCTTTTCCAGTTTCAAAAACCGTATCTACTTCGTTATTGTAATGTACTTGAATACCTCTTTCTTCTACGTCTTTACCTAATAATCTACTAGAAACCAAATCTAATTGACGTTCCATCAATCGGTTGGCACGTTGAATGATACTAGATTTAATGTCTATTTTAGAAAGCGATGCAGCCAATTCCAGTCCTAACAGTCCGCCTCCAACAATCGTTACGTGTTGTTGGTTTTCTGGCAATCCTGTTTTTTCTAAATGAGCTTTTAAGGCATCCGCATCTTTTTTAGTTCGCATGGTAAAAGCACCTGCCATGTCTAAACGAATATCTTTAGGTACAAAGGCTCTACTTCCTGTAGCAATAATTAAAATATCGTATGCGTGTGTAGCTCCGTTACTATCTGTAATTATTTTGTTTTCACGGTCTATTTTCTCGATACTACAACTAGCGTGTAAGTTTACGTGTAGTTTTTCTAATTCTCCAGCTTTTATTTTTTGAAGCTGTTCCCAAGTCATTTCTTCGTTAATGTACTCTGGTAACATTACTCTGTTGTAAAACGGATAAGGTTCTAAAGAGAATACATCAATTTGATCCTCAAAATTATGTTCTCTATACGTTTGTATAAATCTGTACGAAGCAGAACCAGCTCCTACCAAACAGATTTTTTGTTTTTGTTTTTTAAATTTAGTGACTTCTGCTACGGCGTGTTTAAAATCGGGTTCGCTAGAAATAGGATCAATTAACTCGTTGGTTAAGTTGTTCACACGACCAAAATCGTCTCCAGAAACTTTTCCAAAGTGCATTGGCATAAATATAGACCCTTTTTTAATGTCTTTATTCACCACAGCTTTTACTCTTGTCTGACCTCTATTATTTTTAACGATTACAATGCTTCCTTCTTCAATGCCTCTTTCTTTAGCATCTTGCTCATGCATTTCTACATAAGGTCCATCAATATGAGTTAATAAACGTTTTACTTTTCCTGTTTTGGTACGTGTATGCCATTGGTCTCTAATACGTCCAGAGTTTAAAATCAATGGAAATTCTTCTGTCGTTTGTTCGGATTGATTGTAGATGTTTGTAGGAACGTTAAAATTGGCTTTACCATCTGGAGTATAAAACTTTTTATCAGTAAACAATCTAGGAGTACCGTTGCTGTCTTTGGATGGAACAGGCCATTGAATGGTACCGTTTGCTTTTAATTTGTCGTAAGACAAACCAGTAATGTCTATATTGGTTCCTTTGGTCATTTTACAGTACTCTGTATATACCTCTTCTGCGTTTTTAAAGTCGAAGCCTTTGTAACCCATAGCTTGCGCAAATCTGCATAAGATTTCTACATCTGGTAAGGCTTCTCCAGGAGCGTCAATTCCTTTTTCTAAGTAAGAAATTCTACGCTCGGAGTTAGACATGGTTCCTTCTTTTTCTAACCAACCTGCAGCAGGTAGTAACAAATCTGCAAACTTGGTGGTTTCTGCATTGTGAGAAATGTCTTGAACCACTACAAATTTAGCTTTCTTTAAAGCTCTTTCTACTTTGTTAGAGTTAGGTAAACTTACCACTGGGTTGGTACAAATAATCCAAATGGCTTTTAGGTCTCCTTTGTCTAAAGCATCAAACATTTTGGTAGCGGTGTATCC
>CALHCC010000118.1 GCA_937930675.1 uncultured Flavobacteriaceae bacterium | reverse complement strand
TTCTAATCTATTTAAAATTGCTTGATCTTTATTATTTGCATAAATATACATCGCAGACTCCATCCATTTGTAAAAATCTCCATCATGCCAATTCATTCCCTGATGCTTACCCGTTTTTAAACCTGCTGCTATTTTAAAATTATCTAAAGCAAAACCAACATCTCCTGTTAAGATCTCCTCCATATGAGGTACCATTACCTCTTCTGCATTTTTATACTTGTCTGCCCAAAATCCTTCTGTCCATTTACAGTCTCCAATAGCCAAACTCTTAAATACCATGTTAGGACTATTCGTATTATTTAAAATGCGTTTGTTGTGTTGCAATGCAAGATTTTGAGACACTAACTGCCTAGACACAATTATTAAAACAATTACAAAAAGAAGTTTTTTCAACATAATTCATACTCTTATTAGAGTATAAATATAATATTAATAAAATAGATAACTTACAACTAACAAGTTAACAATCTAAAAAACTCAAAACACGTACCACTTCAACAGCCTCCTTTACATCGTGTACACGTAAAATTTGTGTTCCTTTTTGCACGGCAACTGTATTAGCTATGGTTGTGGCATTTAGTGCTGTTTGTGGGGTTAAATGTAAAGGCTTGTACAACATAGACTTTCTAGAAACCCCTGTTAAAACAGGCAATCCCATCTGTTGAAAATAATCTAAATGCTTTAACAGTTCGTAATTGTGTGCCACTGTTTTTCCAAAACCAAAACCAACATCTAAAACAATGTCATGCACATGAAGTTCGTTTAACTTCTCTACTTTTTTAGACAATTCATAAAACACCTCTGTCACTACATTTTTATAAACAGGTGCTTTTTGCATGTTTTGAGGATCCCCTTGCATATGCATTACAATATAAGGCACTTGTAATTGAGCTATAGTGGTAAACATATTCTCATCTAAATCTCCTCCAGAAATGTCGTTAATCATACTCGCTCCTGCTAGTACACATTGCTCAGCTACTTTACCTCTAAATGTATCTACAGAAATTAAGATATCTGGAAAATGAGCTACTAACAACTCTACTACTGGTAGTATTCTAAGCAATTCTTCCTCTTCAGAAATATGTTTGGCTCCGGGTCTAGAAGAATAAGCACCTACATCAATAAAAGTAGCACCATCATTCAGCATTTTTTCTACCTGATGTAAAATAGCCTCTTTATCTTTATACATACCGCCATCAAAAAAAGAATCTGGAGTAATATTTAAAATACCCATTACTTTAGGACTTGAGAGATCTATTAATTTTCCTTTACAATTGATAGCCGTTTGCATTAACTTTTATGTTTATAGATGTTTAGAAACTAAAATTTCTTTAGTAAATTCGTTTCCAATATCTAAATTACAGAAAAACGCTTAACTTATGCCCAATACTACCGAACAATACGATAAAATTATTCTCGAATGTCAAAACTTGTTTGCTAAAAAAATGAGTGATTATGGTAGTGCTTGGCGTATTTTAAGATTACCTAGTTTAACCGATCAAATTTTTATCAAAGCACAACGCATTCGTCAATTGCAAGAAAATGAAGTTCGCAAGATAGACGAAGGAGAAGTATCAGAATTTATCGGAATTATTAATTACTGCGTGATGGCATTAATCCAAATAGAAAAAGGAATTGCCGATCAGCCAGATTTAGATACTCCAAAAGCCACTGAGCTTTACAAAAAACACATTGATAGCACTAAAAACTTAATGTTAAATAAAAATCACGATTACGGAGAGGCTTGGCGTGACATGCGTGTTAGCTCTTTAACCGATTTAATATTACAAAAACTACTACGTGTAAAACAAATAGAAAATAACAAAGGAAAAACCCTAGTTTCGGAAGGAATTGATGCCAATTATCAAGACATGATTAATTACGCTGTTTTTGCTATGATTCATTTAACACTCTAATTTTATGACCATCTCTAAATTTATCACCCTAATCTTTAGATTATTTACCGGAGCCTTATTTATATTTTCTGGATTTGTAAAATTGGTAGACCCCTTAGGTTCTGCGTATAAATTTGAAGAATATTTTAGTGCTGATGTGTTAAATTTAGAATTCTTAATTCCCTTTTCACTCCCCTTTGCTATTGCACTCATCATTATAGAATTGCTGTTAGGAATTTCCTTAATTTTAGGATCTAAAAAAAAGACAACTCTTTGGAGTTTGTTAGCCATTACCACACTGTTTTTATTCTTAACAGGCTATTCTGCCATTTTTGATAAAGTTACCGATTGTGGTTGTTTTGGAGATGCCATTAAATTAACCCCATGGGAAACCTTTTACAAAAACATTCTTTTTATTTTTCTAATTGCATGGATGTTAAAAAACCAAAGACATATTGCTCCCTTTTTACCTAAAAACGCCAATCATTGGCTCCTGTTTCTTTCCCTATCCTCATCCCTTTACGTTACCTATTACGCACTCACCTATTTACCTATAATAGATTTTAGAGCCTATGCTGTAGGTAAAAACATTAAAGAGGGTATGGAATACAAAGAAGATGGCACCATTCCTCCCGTTCACGATTTTTATTTAGAATCTGAAACCGAAGATTTAACAGAACCTATTTTAAACGCTCCCAAAGTAGCTTTAATTGTAATGAACGAATTAGAGCATACAGATAACAACGCTTGGGAAACACTTTTAGACTTTACCGCTAAAGCCAAACAAAACGAATACATTGTATATGCTTTATCTAGCAGCGGATCTGATATCGTAAATGCTATTAAAAAACAAAAAAATCTTCCTTTTGATATTTTATTTTGTGATGGTACTACCTTAAAAACCATGATGAGAGCAAACCCAGGAATCTTAATTCTTAACAATGCAACCGTTATTTCTAAATTTAATTGGAAAAACACAAATAAGCTTGTTTACTAATTAAACCATCTAACTTTAAGAGAGTCTTAGAAATAAATTTTTTAAGAATGGCGTACACCACCAAGCAATTCATTTATGTTATAGTTATGTTTTGCTTTTTTTTCACCAAAGCTCAAAACATAGAAGTAAAAGGAATTGTTTTAAATGAAGTCACCAAAACTCCTGTTGAATTTGCCACTATACAAATAGAATCCACCAAAAACAACCGTTTGTTAGGTTATGGCTTTTCCGATGAAAAAGGAGCCTTTACCCTAGATGCAAACGTAAAAAACGAAACCGATATTTCTATTGTAATTACCTACATAGGTTTTGTAACACACAAAGCCCCTATTTCGGTAAGCAATCACAACATTAATGTTGGTAAAATACTACTACACGAATCTACCGAGAGTTTAGACGAAATTGTAATTACGGCCAAACCCGCGGTACTTATAAAAAAAGACACCATACAATACAATGCCTCCTCTTTTAAAACAAAAGAAGATGCCGTTGCAGAAGATCTACTAAAAAAGTTACCCGGTGTTTCTATTGATAACGACACGGGTATCATACAAGTAAACGGAGTAGATGTTACCAAAATATTGGTCAACGGAGAACCTTTTTTTACAGACAACCCTAAGGTGGCTATGAAAATTTTAGCTAAAGACGTAATCGAGAAAATAGAAATCACCAACACGCGTTCCGATGAAGAAAACTTCACAGACAGCCCTAGTAGTGAAGACACAAAAACCATCAACATCACCCTAAAGAAAAAAGATGCTGGAAACCTCTTTGGAAATGCTTCTGGAGGCTATGGTACGAATGACAGGTACGAAACCAACGGAGTACTCAACAGAGTGCATAAAAAATCGTTACTTACCGTTTTAGCTTTTAGCAACAACGTAAATAAAAACAATTTTAGTTATAATGATGATGAAGACAATGCAAACACACTAGACGGATTAAAAGCAATTAAAACCGAAACCAACATAGGTACCAACTACTCCGATAAATTTAAAAATGGAGACAAGTTAAATTTTGACTACACCTACTCCGACAGAGAACACGACATAGGTTTTGTTAGAGACGATATTATTTTACTGCCAAACGGCAACAATTTTAGTACAGAATCGTCAGAACAAATCAATACTCAAAAATCACACAGAGGAAACTTAAAACTCATCAACACGATCACCAAAAATTTTAGATTAATTACCAATGCTAAAATCTTTAAAAGAGACAGAGGGTTTAACAATAACGGAAGTAGAGAAATTAACAACTCCAACAATCAATTAATCAACACCAGAACCAATCAAGCAGACCAAGAACAAGACTATCAATCCCTTAATTCTTCTATTAGCGGTTTGTACAAAATCCCTGCTCTTAACTCTTACTTTAATCTTAGAGTTTTTACAACAGATAATATTTTTGCCAGCAATTCTCTAAATCAATCTGAAACAAATTTCACTTCCGGAAGAGCAACCTTTTTTAGAAATCAATTGTCCGATCAAAATAGATTTGATGACAGATTTGGAAACAGCCTTAAATTTGGACAACGTTTTAAAAAATACCACACCATAGAATATCAATTCACACATATCGATGAAAAGAAAGAAGACTTTAAAGACGTATTTGATATTGACAACACAACAAACACCTCCACACTTAATAACAACTTAAGCTTTAACCAAAGAATTGATGTACAAAAACAAGAACATCAAATAGGCTACACCTATAAAAAGAACAATCTTTTTTACACCGTTAAATTCAGTAAGTTAAGCACCGAGCTATCTAATAGAGAATTCAACAGAGATATTGGAATTACTAAAGACTTTAACGACTTTTTAATTTTCTCTAAATTGAGATACAAAACCCAAAAAGGACTTATTATCAACGGATTTTACAGAACCAAAAGTATCATCCCTAGAAATAACGAACTATTGGCCATTACTAACAATGCTAACCCCTTAAGAATTACACTCGGTAATGCCGATTTAAAAAGAGAACTAGAACACCTATTGGTTTTAAATTTAAGATACTACAACAGAAAAAACAAAATCTTCTTTTTTAACCGATTTAGATTTAATACCGTAGAAGACAAAATCATTAACCAAACCACAGTTGACAGCAATTCTGTAACCACCAGAACATACGTAAACAACAGTGACAATTATCAATTTATTGTTAACGGAAGTCTAAGTAAAGATTACAAACAAGAAGACTTTTCCTACAACTTTAAAGTAAAATGGCACACCGCCATTGGAAGCGACTTTTATTTTGTAAACAACGAAAGTTACAAAAGCCAATACCAAAGACTCACCCCTTCATTCTTCTCCGAAGTAAATTACCGCGACCTTTTTGAAATAAGCCCCTATTACAGATTGTTTTTAGACAACACAGAATACAATACAGATCTTGTTCCAAACCAATCCAACATACAACACACCTTTGGTTTAAACCTAACCACCTTTGCACCTAAAAGATTCACCCTATTCAACCAATTACAATACACCTTAAACCCTAAGTTCGACAGAGACAATGGAAGAAAATCCTTGGTTTGGAACATCACAGCCAATTACAGCATTGTACCAAACAAAGCCAAATTAAAACTAACTCTATTTAATATTTTAGACCAATACAACAATGTAAGTAGACGTTTAACAGAAAGTAGAACCTCCACTATTAATTACGATGTATTACAACAATACGCTATGTTAAGTTTTAAATATATTTTTAAAAACTAAAAGCACACGGGCATTCCTCCCAAATTACTTTGGGAGTCGGGCTATCCGCTATATCTTTTTTACACTCCATACTTCCGTAAAAAAAGGATGCCGCTACGATCCCTAATGCAAACTACCTAAAATATTAATTTAATTACAATCCATCTTATAAAAACATCCTAACACAAAAAAACCACTTATTAAAAATAAGTGGTTTTACTAGTAGCGGGAACTGGACTCGAACCAGTGACCTTCGGGTTATGAGCCCGACGAGCTACCTACTGCTCTATCCCGCGATGTGGACTGCAAATGTAACACTTCTTATAAGTTTTCACAAGCTTATTCTCTAAAAAAATAATTTATTTTTTCATCAATAAAAATTCATAAAAAACAAAAAACCACTTATTAAAAATAAGTGGTTTTACTAGTAGCGGGAACTGGACTCGAACCAGTGACCTTCGGGTTATGAGCCCGACGAGCTACCTACTGCTCTATCCCGCGATGTGGACTGCAAATATAGCACTTCTTATAAGTTTTCACAAGCTTTAACACTACATTTTTTCACATTTCTAGCACCACTACACATAAGCAACTATAGTACAAACCATTATATTTTTATTAACTTTAAAAAACACTTAAAAAAGTACCTTTTTAAACTCAAAAACAAAGTTCTATTAAACTTTTTGTAAAAAACAAAGTCATACTTTAAACAAAAACTATTACGCCCTATGGAAAATAATCATCTTATTCATTTATACAATAGAGCAGGGTTTGGTATTTTGCCTAAGGAAATAAATACTCTAAAAAAATATAGTATTTCTAAAAACGTAACAATTCTTTTTAAAAAAGCTAAAAAACACAATCCATTAACCATTTCTCTAGATAGCTTACACCAACTAAAAGAACAAACAGAAACGCTAGAATTAAAAAGTAAAATTGTAAAAGAAAACAGAAAATTAATTGAGCAATTAAACCATCATTGGTATAAAAAACTATATACATCAAAAGCTGTTTTACATGATAAAATGATGCTCTTTTGGACCAATCATTTTGTTTGCTCTAGTAATTCTATCGAACAAACATTAGCGTATTTAACAGTAATTGAAAAACATGCACTTGGAAATTTTAAAGATTTTATTTTAGAGATTTCTAAAAACCCCATGATGATTAAATACCTCAACAATCAACAAAACAGAAAAAAACATCCTAACGAAAATTATGCAAGAGAGCTCATGGAGCTTTTTACGTTAGGAACAGGACATTATACAGAAACAGATATTAAAGAATCTGCCAGAGCGTTTACAGGTTGGAGCACAAATAAAACTGGATTTGTGTTTAGAAAAAGACAGCACGATAACGATTTAAAAACATTTATGGGCAAAACAGGTAATTTTAACGGTACAGATATTATTAATATTATTTTAGAGCACCCACAATGTGCCCTGTTTATTTCAGAAAAAATCTATAAAGAATTTGTAAATCCTAAACCTAATCCAAAACATATCAAAAAAATGGCTCGTGTGTTTAGAGAAAATTACAACATTGCTGAATTGATGGAATTCACTTTAACTTCTAACTGGTTTTATGACAATAAAAACATAGGAGTAAAAATAAAATCTCCTGTAGAACTAATCGTAAGTATTCATAGAACCTTGCCTTTTAAATTTAAGAAAAAGAAATTCTTTAGACATCTGCAATACAGTTTAGGTCAAAAACTTTTATATCCACCCAATGTAGCAGGTTGGCCAGGTGGCAAACAATGGATTGATGCAAATACCATTATGATTCGGTTGAAATTAGCTTCTTCTATTGCACAACAAAAAGAAATAGCTTACGAACCCGAAAGTACTTTTGAGGATGATTTTGAAACCATCAGTAAACATAAAAAAAACAAAGCCCATTTTATTTTTAGTTTTGTAAACTGGAATGCCTTTCAAAAAAACGTACAAAATACAACTCAAAAAGAATTACAACAGTGTTTTATTGGAAGTCGTTTAATTCCTGAAACCCAAAGGATCGTAAACACCATGCAAAATTATACGACTCAAAATTTTTGCATTGCTTTAATGTCTTTACCCGAATTTCAAATGTGTTAATAACAATTAAGTATGAAAAGACGAGATTTTTTAAAAAACAGTTCCTTAGCTAGTGGAATGCTATTTGTGCCTAATTTTATTAGAGCTTTTGAAAAAATCCCTAAAAATAAATTAGGGCATAAAAAACTAGTAGTTATACAACTATCTGGAGGGAATGATGGATTAAACACCATCATCCCTTATCAAAATGATATTTATTACCGTAAAAGGCCTAAAATTTCAATTGCTAAAAACAATGTTTTACAACTCAATTCACAAGTAGGGATTCCTCAACACATGTCTTCTCTAAAAAGTTTATACGATAGAGGTTATGTAACCATTATTAATAATGTAGGATATCCAAACCCTGTTCGTTCGCACTTTAGATCTGCAGATATTTGGCAAACAGCTACAGATGCTAATGAATATAAATCTACTGGATGGCTAGGTAACTATTTGGATGCTTACGACTTAAAATCGCACATGGCAATTGATGTAGATAACAAATTGTCTTTAGCTTTAAAAGGAACTACCAAAAGTGGAATTTCTGCTAGTAATCCTAAATTATTGCACAAAAACATCAAAGATCCTTTTTTTAACAAATTACTCCAGCAACATCATTTAGATGAGCATTTAAGTGAAGAAAATTTAGGCTATTTATACAAACAAGCCATACAGGCCAACTCTTCTGCTTCTTATATTTTTGAGAACTCTAAAACTTATCAAAACAAAGCTAATTACGGAAATAATTTACTTGGAAAACAACTAAAAACAACCGCAACCTATATTAATTCTCACTTAGAAACCAATGTGTATTATGTTTCTATGGGTGGGTTTGACACACATGCAAATCAGAAAAACAGACATAAAAAATTAATGTCTATCTTTTCTAAAGAATTAGAAACATTTGTAGACGATTTAAAAAGCCAGGATACTTTTAAAGATACTTTAATTATGGTATTTTCTGAGTTTGGTAGACGTGTAGAAGAAAACGCAGGGCATGGAACAGACCACGGAGCAGCTAACAATTTATTTTTAGTAACCGAAAACTTAAAACAACCAGGACTGTATAACAACATGCCCGATTTAAAGGACCTAGATAAAAATGGGGATATTAAATACCAAATAGACTTTAGACAAGTATATGCAACTGTATTAGAAAGGTGGTTAGAAGCAAATCCTAAAAAAGTACTAGGTAAAACATTTGACACGTTAAACTTTATTTAACTTGAGTTCAACGAATTTTAAACTTGATTATTAAAGTGATATTCTGACGAGAATTTTACACTAAAAACAAGTTTTTTGAATTTAAAAAACCTATTCTCAGTACACTTTTTCTTCGTAAAATGACTCAAAGTAATCGTTTTTAATTACGCATTAATAATCGGATTCAGAGGAGTTCTATTTTTTGCATTAGTGATTGAACGGCATGTTTAAGCTCTTTTATTGGGCATTTGACCGAAAGGGAAGAATGACTAATAAAAAGCGAGTAGTGAAAGCACGACCCGATAGGGAAATGCTCAATACTTGAACTTGTTTTTTTTGATAGAGTGAGAGAAAAATAAAAAGGATGATTACTGTTTTGTAATCATCCTTTTTTTGTGCATTCTGATTAAAGAAATACAAACGTTTTTTTTAGAAATTAACTTTCTCGATATAATTTTTAATCAAAAATTACTCGAAATGAAAATTGTATATACTTATACCTAATTCACGTTATTTAACTCCTATTAAAAATTCTTTATTTACTAATATAGTTCTCTGGAGCTACAAAAAAGTCTGCTGCTGTATCTACAAAATGTACATTACGAATACTTGCCTCTCCTATTTGTTGTGTCAACCCCTCTGTTTTATTCCATCCCCAAAACGTCCACTGAGTTGCAAAAGGAATTCCTTCTATAGACTGATAATTGTCATATTTTATAGCGTGCGGCTCTTCTTCTGCTTTTTCTTTTGTTTTTCCAAAAGACACAATATAAGCTGCTGCATTCATTAAATGATTTTCTGGATTAGAATATACGTAATACCAATCGTCAGGAGCATCTCCTGTACCCGTTTCAAAAGTTAAATATTGAATATCTTTAGTTTCTCCATTTAAATTAGCTGTTCCAAACTTAGACCAATGCGTTCCTGAATCAGATAACTTATACGGAAATAAAAAAAAATACGTCCATGTATAAGCATCGAATCGTACCATTTTCTCATTCTTAATACTTGGAGTATGTTGTACCTTATCTTTATTCACATATATTTTACCCCCAGTAGTTAAGGTAATTAAAGCTTTAGAAGAATTTGTTAACGTAGTTACCTTTCCGCTTATATGCTCATGACCTCCAAAAATTACGGTAATATCAAACTCAATTGCTTTTTTAGATAGAAAATGCTGTTTGTGGTGTGCCTTTTCTATTTTAGTAATAGGGGTTTCTTTAACTTCTACAACTTTTGGGAGTAAAGCTTCTTTTTTTACTATCTCCGCTTTTTTAGGTTCTTTACAGTTAAAAAGCAACAAAGACAGCA
>CALHCC010000117.1 GCA_937930675.1 uncultured Flavobacteriaceae bacterium | reverse complement strand
CGGAATGGATAACTGATTCAGTACTTCGATTATTTTGTTGTAATTTGCTTGAAAGTTGTGCATATATTAATTGTTGTGGTGACATTAATTTACAGCTTATTAGCTGTAAGCACAACTTTTTCCTAAATGCACAACGGGTTAAATTATATTTTTGTTTTTCTTTTTTTGTGTATGATAGAGATAATAAAAACTCTTTTTTTATTAATAAAAATAAAATCATATATACTGGAACCATACAAGTAAAAAATATAATAAACGCTGTTTGTACCTCATTCACTTTCGTTTCAAACTTTGGTTCTATAATTCCATATCTATCTAATATTCTAGACAACACAAAGCTAGGTATAAGCGTTAATGATATTAATACTGATATTCTTCCCCAATAAACATCTTCTTTTTCTTCACCTATAGCCATTGTTTTCTTAGCTCGTTCGAATAAAAGATATAATAAATACTTAAACATAATTTTTGTGTTAGATATTATTTCAAGAATTCTGGGACAGAAAACTCTTGTCTATACAGACAAGAGTTTTTAGTTTACAGTCTTACGAAAAAACTGGGTTTAATTTTGTGAAAGAAAGAAAAAATCAAAACTTTTACATTTAGGGTTCTCTATATTTAATAATGATATCTACAAGCAACTATCGAAAGTCCGTCTTCTCCATACCTGTAAACTAATCTATGTTCAGAATCTATTCTTCTAGACCAAAAACCTTGTAAATCTCCTTTTAAACCTTCTGGCTTTCCTATTCCTTCAAAAGGTGTTCGCTGACAGTTCTTTATCAACTCATTAATCCTTTTTAATTTTTTCTTATCTGTTTTTTGCCAATACAAATAATCTTCCCAAGATCTTGAAGTCCAAATTATTTTCATTACTCAATTACATCTTTTACTTCTCCTTTACCCGATTCTAATTCTTTAATTGAATCCAACAATACGTTTCTATTAGCTCCTCTTAACAAGTAAGTAGTTTCTTTCAACGAATTGTATTCTTCCAAAGGAATTAAAACTAAGTCTTTTCGACTTTTTCTTTTTATGACTAACTCATTTACATCATCAGTTACTTTATCTAACCAATACTTTAAATTAGAGCGTAAGTCCGTGTAGTTAATAACATCCATTTTTATTCACTTTTTTTATTTTCCTAACACAAAGATATAAAAAAGTACCTAAAAAAGTACTTTTCTATCCTATTGGATGGTATTTATTCATATGTTCTTGTAAATCATCTAAACCATTTACCTAAGTTCGATTAAAAAAGGACAGTTTGTTTAGTTTTTACGGTCTGGAATTTTAAAGAGGGTGGAATGTCTAGTTTAGTTGGTACGAATTTATAAGATACATTTAAATTAACGTTAATTCAACTAAAACTTTGCAGAAAGTTATAGAGAACTGTGCTTTTCGTTTCAAAATTGACTTTCTTGATATTATTTTCTATCGAAAATCACTCGAAGTGGCAATTTTGAAAACTTATATCGAATTCACATTAAAACAACAGAAAACTCTTGTCTGTACAGACAAGAGTTTTCAACACATTAACAACAAAATAGTTACTACCCAACAACAAGTAGTAATTAACTTTTATTTTTTACTTTTTCTAGATTGAAAGGCTCTAGAAATATTAAATCCTAAATGGATATCTCCTTCAAAAAAATCATCCGTGCTTTCTGCAATAAATCCTTTTTCTATCATGGTAACAGAACTTGATAAAATTAATTGAAAAACATGCCCTCCTGTTTCAATATCCACTCCCAAAGCAACAGAATCTTTTGCATCTATCGATTTTAAAGGGTTTAAGGTATGATGATATTCAAAGTTTAAAGAAGTTCTTTTGGTTAATTTAATTCTACCTCCTGTTCCTATGGCAAAAACATCATGAGGATCACTATTAATCGCTACCGAATTTTTATGAATATAACTAGGGGTGATCTGTAAAGAAAAATTAGAATTAAACTTACGAGCAATTAACAACTGAGATACATAGGTAAGTTTTTGATTAAAACTCAATTCTTTTCCTGGCTCAAAATCTTTAAGCGTTCTGTAAGCCACACTTCCAAATACAGATACCGAAACAGGTACAGAGGAAGGTCCAATTCCTTGTTTAAACAATTTATATTTGGCAAAACCATCAAATGTTTTTTCAAAACTACTTCTCCCCAAACCAATCATTAAATTATCAGTAATTCCTCTTTCTAAGGCAAAACGTATGTTAGACTGATCCAAACCATACAGCTCATCAAATCCTTGGTTTACTCTACCAAAACGGTGAGAGATCACAAATTCTAAAATACCCTTTTTTCTATTTTCTATAGAATGCCCATTTAAAATTCTTGTCCCTTTAAAGGTAGCAGCAACGTATTGTTTGGTTTTAGGAGTTTCTTCTTCTAAAATATCTAACAAACCAAAAAGATCATCGGGCTCATGATTTTTTAAATCTGATCTTTTTTCTACAGACCTATTTTCTAACACATCTAACAACTCTGTAACCGATGAATCCTTTACCTTTTTTTTAGTTTTGGATTTTACAGGTGCATCTTCTAAAAAAACATCCGACAAACTTAATACCGTATCTTTTTTGGTTTTGGGTGCTTCCTTTTTTAGAATCTCTAATAATTCATCTTGTGCATAGGTATTAAATACTACCATCGAACATAAAATGAATAGAATTGTATATTTTTTCATTTTTTACTTTTTATAAGGTTTGTGATTTAATTTAAAAGACACCTTTACTATTTTAGCAATATTATTAATAACCTTAAATGGTGTCAATTATCTATTATAGGGTTTGTAAATAGACTCAAAAGAAACTTCTACCGTTTTAGCAATATTGTTACTTACTACCGTTGGAATATGAATATCAAAATCCGACACTAGCAACGGAAACACGCTTTTTATCATAATATTCCCTCTCCATTCTGCTAACGTAGCTGCTATCTCAATATCTTTTGTGATTCCATGTATGGTCATTTGTCCTACAATGTAAATATCTTTTGTTCCTGAAAGCACTGGTGAATAATCTTCTATCTTTCCTCTAAAAATAGCTTTAGGATACTTGTCCGATTCCACAAAATTCTCATTAAAATGCTCTTGCATTAACGATTTTTCGAACATAAAAGATTTCATTAAAATAGCAATCGCTACACTTCCATCTTTGGTATCAATTACACTTAACACTTGGTTATTGTCTGCTTTTATATCTTCTATTAAAGTGCTTGAAAAAAAAGATACGTAGCCTTGTTTTGTCAAGTATTTTCCTTGAGCATTAGACATCAATGAAATCAATAAAAAACTGAATATTAAATATGTTGTTTTCATAACGACACCTTTTTTAGATTTTTTTGTTATTAGTTTATTTAGTAGACACCTTACTTTCTCTTATAAGGCTTATGTATTGTATTTAATGTAACATCAATAGTTCTAGCAATATTATTGGTTACTATTTTAGGTATCTTAATATCAAAATCTGCTACCGCTAAAGGGAAGGTAGCTTTGATAGATATTTGATCTTCCCATTTTACAATTTCGGCTATAATCTCTAGCTCTTGAGTAACTCCATGCAGTGTTATATTACCTCCAATATATACTTGACTATGACCTGTATCCAACTGATCAAAATCTTCTATCCAGCCTTTAAAAACAGCTTTAGGATATTTATCTGATTCTACATAATTCTCGTTAAAGTGTTCTTGCATTAATGATTTTTCGAACATAAACGACTTCATTAAAATAGCAACTGCAATACTTCCGTTTTCTGTATCTATAATACTTAAAACTTGATGGTTATCTGCCGTGATATCTTCTATTAAAGTGGTTGAGAAAAAAGAGACAAATCCTTGTTTTGTTAAAAATTTTTCTTGAGCATTCATAAAAGATACAATCAACAAAAAGCTTATCATCAAATATTTATTGTTCATTTTTTTATTTTTAAATATTAGAATCTTTTATCAAAACACATTTTACCAAAACAACATCCATTAAATAACCTGTACAAACACCTTTAATTTTAACCACATCTGCTACATTTAATTTTTCTAAGTACTGGTTTGTTGCATGAGGTAAATAGCACATTACACCTCCCATACTTTCTGTAGTAGCTAATGTTACAATTGTTTGTTCTGCAGCTTGTTCTATATTTGCAATTGTTCCTTTTACTTCTATTACTTTTTCTAAATATTTAGTATTTGCTTCAGATTCATTATTTTCAAAATCGCTTACAATAACGTCTGTAGAAAGAAACAAGGAAGGTTTAGATCTTGCTATATTTTTATGTGGTTTGTTGTACATAAAAACACTAAAAGTTACGAGTGCTAACAACGTAAGAACTGCTATTTTAAAAATTGTTTTGTACTTAATTCTGTTATTCATAAAGTTGGGTATTAGTTATTTTGTGCTCCGTTATCTATCCAGCAACGTATTAAAGCTATTTCATCACTAGATAAAGAGCCTCCAAGCGGCATCCTTCTAAGTACTACTACTTGTGTTCTTATATCATCTCTATTATCTCTAATGTTTTCAAAACTTGTTAAAATTGGCAACTGAGCTCTATGACAAGGCAAGCAATTGTTATCTATAATAGGTTTTATACTAGTTATGAACGAAGTTTCTGGATCGCAGTTATCATCTTGCTCAACTTCTACCACATCGTTTTCTTGTACATGCGTTTCACAAGCAACAAGCATTAAGACAAGCACTAGTAAACAACTTATTTTTTTAAGAACTATCATAAAGTATATTGGGTTTTATTAAAAAGGGAAAACAGCAACTGTTGTCTTCCCTTTTTAAAAAGTGATTTAATATGCGTACGTCTCCTCTTTTTCCTGAAAAACAACTTGCTCAGCTTCTACTCTAGTTTCTGCTATAGCAGCAATTGGTGCAACTGGAGTATCTGTATTTACAATTGGCCAAGTTGGACTTACTCCATTTACATCTCCTCGCTCAACATCACTCCCAAAGTAATACAATGGCCATCCTTTATAAGTTATTTGATTACGCCCCTGAACAGTGATCATTCCAAAATCTTCTTTACTTAAAATACTAGGTACATTTTTTAAGTCTAATGAAATAATTGGCCAAACGGCATTATTAGAAAAATTAGGTTGTGTAAAATTATTTGTATCCTTAGTATCGTTTGAAAACAAATAAATAGTTCTTCCTCTGTCATTCGTCATATAAAAAGTAGCATCTTCTTCATCTGTTACTTTTGCTTGTGCATACATTACTGTATAATCTGGTTTTGCGATATACCAAGTATTTCCTACTCCATCTCCATTGGTATCTCCTGCTTCGTTATCATTTGAGAAGTAATACAAAGGCCAACCTTTATACGTAGTTTGTTTGTCTCCATCTTCTCTGGTAATTTCTCCAAAGTCAGCAGCATTTAATCCGTTATCTAATGTTAAATCTGCCGTATAAAATACAGGCCAAACGTCTTTACACCCACCGGTACATTCCGAGATTTCTTTTGTGTCTTTAGAAAAGAAATAAAGAGATCTACCGTTGCTATCTGTTAAGATATTTCCAAACGTATTATTAGCTACTAATTGAACTGTATTCTCTTGATTGTTTTCTTGATTATTTTCATCTACAGTATTGTCAACTGGGGCTGTTGATGTCTCTATCGTAGAATCATCGTCACTGCAACTAAATAATAATGTGATGGCTGTACATGCTAATAGAATTGATTTTTTCATTTTTTGTTTTATTTATGATTTATGATGCAAATATCTATACACAAGCACCTTACAAACAAAACAACCTAGTTGAAGGGGAAAAAAAGACGTTAAAAAGGAAAAAAAGGCGTTAAACAAACATCCTGTTTCTAAGAAAAAAGAAAAAGAATTTATTGGGCATAAAACTTTTACAAACAGCTATACTCTTAAAATTAGAATCAACTTAGAGATTACGGATATATCACAAGAAAAACAGTTCTATTCACCTCTTTTTTTTAATAAAAGAACACGGTAGTAAACACAAATATTTAGAAAATCTTAAAAACCAAAAAAGGAATTTTAAGCTTTAAAAGGGAAAGAAATAAGTGTGAATTAATGTACTTAATCACTCCAAAAACAAGGTTTAGAAAAAACAAGAGGAATACTTAATACAAACATTATTAAACGTAAATTTTACTTAAGAAAAACATGTTCGTTCAAATGAAGTTCTGTACGAATCTTATATCGAGAAGATCAATTTTGAAAACCTATACATTTACATCTAACTTGTAATTATTACAAAAAAGATGAGTGATAAATTCTGAAATAAAAATTGAATTCAGTCAGTAAAAATAAAAACGTGTAAAGGGTTACTTTAGATATTAAGCCATTGCCTAAATTCTGAAGCTTTATTTTTACTGATAATAATTTCTATATCAGCATCGTCTACTACAATTTTTAGTTGACTGTTTCCGTATTTAATAATTTTGTTGATAGACGTAATGCTAATAATAAATTGTCTATTTGCTCTAAAAAACAACAAGGAATCTAAACTGGTATACAAATCGTCCAAGCTTGTATTTGTTGTCGACTTTTTTCCTTGCGAAGACACTACATACGTAATAGTGTTTTCTGTGTACACATAGGCTATCTGATCTATATCAATAGGCACTAGTTCGTTTCTAATATGTGTTAAAATTCTTTTTTTATTAGCATCTGTACTCGTTTCTTCTTTAGCTGTTTCTTGTTTGGTTTGAATTACTTTTTGCTGATAATCTACCAAATCTGTATTTAATTTGGATAAGTTAATCAATTCACTTTCCAAACTGCTGTTCTTTTGCTCTAGTTGTTTTTCGTAAAAACTACCAATTACTCTCACTGCAAAAAACGAAGACAAAATAATAAACACACCCATCAACAAAAAAATGGTAAAAAAACTAGCTTCTAATTTATTAATTTCTACACCCAGCTTATCTAAACTAACATACGCTGCTACAATTAAATCTGAATTTGTTACAGGAACAATGTGTATTATTTCTTCGTCTACTTGTTCCTTATTATCACTAATCAATAAATCATACAAACAATCGACACTATTTTCTTGCTTTAAAGAATTTAATAGTGATTGGTTTGAATTTACTTTTTGCCCTATTTTAGTAATATCAGGATGACAAACTTCTTTTCCTGACCAATCGAAAACACTAATAAAAGAGATCTGTTCTTTTCCTTGTTCTATAGATTGTTGAACAAAACCAATCACTTTATTTTTTTGAATACCCGATTCTAATTGAAGATCTATTAATTTTGAGAGCTCGTTACACTCTCTTTTACTAGATTCTAACTGGAGCAGTATTAACTGATTTGCACTTGTTTTAACAAAATATTTTATACCCACAGAGGCAATCAGTAAAAAGATAACTGAAATAGAAATAAAGGTTAAAAAGTATAATTTATCTTTTCTCATACAAATCGTAAAGCTGTTTACGTACAGCTACAAGCTTAAAAAACGAATGTACTATATTTTTTTGATAGATGTTTTAACTCTACTTTTCCTTTTTAAGTGCTTTTTCTCCATTTCACCTAATTTTCATGTATTTAATAGATAAATACTTGTTAATTTGTAGTACGCTACCAAATAAAACATATGAATAAAAAAATACAATTCACTTTGGGAATGGTTATTTGTCTACTCATCGGTGTGTATTGGTTTTGGCAATTTACCCATACTACCACGATAAATATTCAAAATACAGAAACAAATACTTTTGTAGAAGCAGAAGTACTCATCAACTCTTTTTTAGAAAACGAAGCACAATCCAACAAACAATTTAAATCCAAAGTTGTAGAAGTAACAGGTATTGTAAAAACTATTAGTTTTACCAATAATCGATACACCGTGATCCTTCAAGGCAAAAATAACGACCACCATGTACTTTGTGATTTAAAAGCACTAGACGCTACCTCGATAAAATCTATTTCTCATTTAAAAAAGGTAAGAATTAAAGGAATTTGTAAAGGTTTTCTAAAAGATGTTATACTTTTGAATTGTATCATAATCAACCACAAGAGTTATGAATAAAATTACTAGCTTACTGCTTTTACTCATACTTTTTACTAGTTTCACCACAAAACCTAGTAAAATAATTACCCGACAAGGGCAAGTATCTTTTTTCTCTTACACAACCGTAGAGAATATAGAAGCTAAAAACAACCAAGTACTTAGCATTGTTAATTTAGAAAATAATGAAATAGCTATTAGCATGTTAATGAATGCTTTTGTATTTAAAAAAGCACTAATGCATGAGCATTTTAACGAAAGCTATATTGAATCTGATTTATATCCCAAAGCTACTTTTGAGGGTAAAATCATTGATTTTGACCCAACATTTAAAGGCGATCAGACCAAAATTATCAAAGGAAAATTAAGCATCCGAAATATTACGAAAAACATTAGCATTAAAACCAACATTACACACAAAGAGGATGTGTTTTTAATTTCTGGAAAGTTTGATATTGTGGTGCAAGACTTTAAAATTAATATTCCGCCTATTGTTGCTCCTAATATTGCAAAAACAATTGCCACTGAATTTAGATTTGAATACCAGCCTTATGAAAAATAATTTAGTTACTACTTTATCTGTACTGGTGCTATTGTTGTTATCACAAAACGCAAGTTCGCAATCATTACTCGAAACATTGGACAAAGAATATCCTACAATAACAGAATATGAACTTGCTACCTTTAAAGGAACGCATCTGGCGATAGGACAATCTATAGAAAATAGACGAAAAGGAACATTGCAGTTCATGAATATGAATCGTTTTTGGAATTTACCTGACAATACTAACAGTCAAAGTTTTATTGCTGATAGATGGAATGCTAGACTCGGTTTAGAATACAGTATTACAGATAGATTTACAGTAGGTGGTGGTTGGAATAGTTTTGAAAAAATTTCTGATTCTTATTTAAAATACAATCTTATTCGTCAAATTAAGCATTCTAAAAAATCGTTAAGTGTTACTTTATTTCAACATGCCTCTTACATACAAAAAAACTCATCTTTAAATAGTACAGGAAATTTAGATGACGTAAACACAAGACTGGCTTATACTTCACAAATTTTAATTGCTCGTAAATTTACCCCAGAAATTTCTATTCAAGTAACTCCTACTTTTGTGCGTAAAGTAACTCCAAGTAGTATAAATCCCAATAATATTTTTGCGTTAGGATTTGGAGGGAGATATAGAATAAAACCTCATGTTTCTATTGTATCAGAATATTATTATGTAGCCAATCCTTTAGAATCTGTAGAAACCTTTGGTGCTTTTGCTTTAGGGGTCAATTGGGATGTTCGTTTTTTATTGCTACAATTTCAAATGACCAATGCTGTTAGCATGGTAGAAGATAGATTTATCACGCAAACGCGTAGAAACTTTAATTCTAATGATGGTAACTTCTTTTTTGGATTTAATGCCATTTTTACCATTCATACAAAAAAGTAAAAATTACAAACTAAAAAAGCCTCATCGATAAATATCGATGAGGCTTTGTACTCAAGATGGGACTTGAACCCATACGGGCATTTCTGCCCACTGGATTTTAAGTCCAGCGTGTCTACCAATTCCACCACTTGAGCGTGTGTAAACTATTTCTCTAAAACTTTGTACTCAAGATGGGACTTGAACCCATACGGGCATTTCTGCCCACTGGATTTTAAGTCCAGCGTGTCTACCAATTCCACCACTTGAGCATTTAGTTTACACTAAATATTTGGTATGTTTTAATTTGTTTTAAAGAACATTGCATCGTTATAAATGCGAGTGCAAATATAAGAGATATTCCAGTTGCACAAAACTTTTTTTTTATTTTTTTTTCAATTTATTTTTACTCATCATTAAATCAAATAAATACAAATAACAAATTAATTTCTAAGTTCAATTCCAACATTAATTTAATCGCTATCTTTGCAAAAAATTTAGAATAAAAACTAAATGTCAAAATCAGATATTTCTTTGGAGAATCACAATTCTTTTTTAGGAGACTTTAAACAACTTACCAAGTTTGGACTTTCTTTAAGCGTTGTATTTTCTGCCATTGCTGGTTACTTACTTGCAGTAGATCATATTAACTATATAACGGTTACTTTATTAGGTATTGGAGGTTATTTAATGGTAGGAGCTTCCAATGCTTTTAATCAAATTATAGAGAAAGACATTGACAAGTTAATGAAACGTACTCAAAACAGACCCTTACCTACAGGAAGATACAACATAACTACCGCTATGACCATTGCTGTTAGTTTTACCTTATTAGGTTTAGGTATTTTGTACACTATTAACGAAAAAACAGCCTTGTTTGGTGCTGTTTCTATTTTTTTATACACCTGTGCATATACTCCTCTTAAAGGAGTTACTCCTTTAGCCGTTTTTATTGGGGCTTTTCCTGGAGCCATTCCTTTTATGTTAGGTTGGGTAGCTGCTACCAATCAATTTGGTATTGAAGCAGGTATTTTATTTATGATTCAATTCTTTTGGCAATTCCCTCATTTTTGGGCCATCGGTTGGTTAGGACATGATGAGTATTTAAAAGCAGGTTACAACCTACTACCTATGGGAAAAAGAGATAAAAAAGCAGTAATACAAATTATTATTTATAGCATTATGTTGCTGTTTGCTTCTATAATTCCAGTATTGGGTAAAACAGGATCGTTATATATTTATCCTATTACTGCTGCTATTATATTTTTATGTGGATGCGTTATTTTATTTTATGCTATTCAATTGTATAAAGATTTAACCAAAAACACAGCCAAAAAACTAATGTTAGCCAGTGTATTTTACATTACCGCAATACAAATAATATACATTATAGATAAATTCCTTCATTAAAAATGGACAATACCGTTAATATACAACAAGAATTAAAAGTAGGTAGAAAAAAAGCTGCCAAGCCCATGCTGTGGATTTCTTTAGTGAGTATGACTATGATGTTTGCAGGGTTGGTAAGCGCTTATGTAATTAGTAGCAATAGAGAAGATTGGGTTTCTTTTGATTTGCCTCCTTCTTTAATTGCAAGTACTATTTTTATCATTATCAGTAGCATTACCGTTCAATTGGCAGTGTACTTTGGTAAAAAACAACACAAAAACAGGACCCTTATCTTTTTACTAATTACCTTTGCATTAGGATTGGGTTTTGTAGTTTCTCAATTTAATGGATTTAATGAATTAAAAGCTTCTGGATTGTTTTTTACCGGGCCTAAGAGTTTAATTTCATCTTCTATGCTTATGGTAATTGTATTTACCCATTTATTGCATATTTTTGTAGCCTTAATAGTTCTTGCTGTAATGGTAATTAAACAAGGCTTAGGAAAATATAGCAACGGAAACACGCTAGGACTAGAATTAGGGAGTATTTTTTGGCATTTTTTAGACTTACTATGGATTGTACTATTTCTATTCTTTTATTTTAATACTTAATCTAAATTTATAAATTTGCCATTCCAATAAAAACTGAAATTAAATAAACAACAATAACACTTATGAGCACAACAACTGCTGATCAGAACACAAACATATGGGAAGGTGGAGCTACTAAACCCTTAGGTGCTAGTTATGGAAAAATGATGATGTGGTTCTTCATTTTATCTGATGCACTAACTTTTGCAGGTTTTTTAGCTGCCTATGGATTTACGCGTTATAAATTTATAGACATCTGGCCAATTGCAGATGAAGTATTTACACACTTTCCGTTTTTACACAGTCCAGAAGGTTTTCCTATGTACTATGTTGCATTAATGACCTTTATTTTAATTTTCTCATCTGTAACCATGGTATTGGCAGTGGATGCAGGTCATCAAATGAAAAAAAACAAAGTAATTTTATATATGTTTTTAACCATTATTGGAGGTTTTGTGTTTGTGGGATCTCAAGCATGGGAATGGAAAAACTTTATTAATGGAGAGTTTGGAGCCGTTCAATTACAAGATGGTAAAATTATTCAGTTTGTAAACAAAGAAGGAAAACAGATTGCTTTAGAAGATTTTGCAACACCAGACAATGCACAAATAGAACACACTCGTGAAAATGGTTTGTGGTTTGAAAAAGGAGAAACTACCTACGCTTATACAACTACTGGAATTATAGAAGCTTTTAAACACAATCCTAATGTAGGAATTCGTTTAGAAAAAATTAATCCTGAAACCAAGCAAAAAATAGTAGTTTTAAACAAAGCAGAAGCTTTAAAGCTCTTAGAAAAATCTACGAGAGTGGTAAGAGGAGCTAACTTAGAAGTAAACGAATATGGTTCTAGCCAATTTGCAGATTTCTTTTTCTTTATTACAGGATTCCACGGATTCCACGTATGTTCTGGTATTGTATTAAACATTATTATTTTTATTAATGTATTGTTAGGTACTTATGAAAGAAGAGGACACTACGAAATGGTAGAAAAAGTTGGATTGTACTGGCACTTTGTAGATTTAGTTTGGGTATTTGTATTTACATTCTTCTACTTAGTTTAATTTTTTAAAAGACGACATTAAAACATCATAATTATATGGGACAACACGAATCAAACACGAAATTAATCTGGAAAGTATTCGGATTCTTATCCTTAGTTACCATTATAGAAGTAATTTTAGGAATTATTAAACCTCACAGTTTACATTATACAAATGTATTAGGAACTTCTATTCTAAACTGGATTTTTATTATCCTAACCATCGTTAAAGCTGCGGGTATTATGTGGTACTTTATGCACTTAAACCACGAGCGTAAAAACTTTGTAAACTCTATTATAATTCCTTTAATTATATTAATTCCTTACTTAGTAACTTTATTATTAATTGAAGGTACTTACGTACACAACGCATTAGCACCTTTTATTAACTGGAAATACTAGTTAACAACGTATTAAATAATATGAAAAGGTGGATTTATCCACCTTTTTTAGTATCTAATTTTAAACTGTTATGAACAAAAAAGTTATATTATCGCTATTGTTTTTTGGTCCATTAGCATTTTTTATTTTTCTATCTCTAGGAGAAGTCAACTTTAAACCTTGCGAAGTTTATAAAACCCATGTGGTAGATGTTTCTACGTTTACCAACAACAAAATTTCTTTTAAAAACAACATCAATGTAATTACGTTTTTAGGAAAAGAACCTAAAAACATGGAAACTCAAATTTACAACATCAACGAAGTTGTATTTAAAAAGCTGGCTAAATATAAAAAGTTTCAATTAATTTCTTTTTACCACGGAAATCATCAAGAAATTAAAAACATCAAAACAAAACTAGCGAGAACTAATGGCGATAAATTTTTTAAATGGCATTTCATCAATTTAGATGCTGCACAAACAACTCAAATTTATCAATCGCTTAAGGCAGATGAACATTTAGAGCGTAACTTTGCCAGTAATAAAGCTTTTATCATCGATAAAAAGAATCAGCAACGAGGGAGAACGGACGATGATAAAATTGGAGAACAAGTATATGCTTACGATTTGTCTTCTGTAAACGACTTAAAAAACAAATTGTTAACCGATACAGAAAATGTATTTTACGAGCAAGAAGTATCCACAACTTCTAGAAAAGAAAGATTAGGAAAAAATGAAAAATAAACCATTCTCTTACGTAGGTATTGCTTTTATTATATTGGTGTTTGGTGTTTTTGTAGTACGTAATTACAAACATCATTTAACTCCTAGAAATACCCGATTAAACCATCGAGTAGAAAAATTACCAGATGCTAGTGGGTTACAATATCTAGTGATTGATAAAAAGGCTAAAAAAATGCCTGAGTTTAACTTTACCAATCAACACAACCAAGCGATTAGTAATATCGATTATGAAGGAAAAGTATACGTGGTAGAGTTTTTCTTTACAACTTGTCCTACCATCTGCCCGATTATGAACAAAAACATGCTAATTCTAGAAAAAGAATTTGGACAACGAAACGATTTTGGAATTGCTTCTTTCACCATCAATCCTAGTGTAGACACCCCTTTAAAGCTAAAGGAATATGCGGAAAATTATGGAGTCACTAGTCTTAATTGGCATTTTTTAACAGGAGATAGAGCGATATTGCATCATATGGCAAATAAAGGATTAAATATTTTTGCGGGTATCAATCCAAATGTTGCTGGAGGATTTGAGCATCAAGGTTTTTTTGCCTTGGTAGACAAAAACGGCTATTTAAGATGTAGAAAAGATACACACGGAAACCCTAAAATATTTTACCAAGGGATAGATGTTAAAGAAATAGCCATGCTAAAAGAAGATATTGATGTATTATTAAAAGAGTAATTATGGAACCTACTAAAAATTATAAAAAATTAATTACCGTACTATCTATTGTAATTCCTGTAGCTGTAGCCGCTTTGTTTGGTGTAAAAATAGATATTGAACTTCCTGTTTTTTTACCTCCTATTTATGCCACTGTAAATGGTATTACAGCCCTTGTTTTAATTTTAGCAGTAATGGCTATTAAAAAAGGGAATATTAAAACACATCAATCTCTAATAAAAACAGCATTGGCTTGTTCTGCACTTTTTTTAGTGATGTATGTCTTGTATCATATGACTAGTGATTCTACGAAGTTTAGAGGAGAAGGAATTGTTAAATACATTTATTATTTTATCCTAATCACTCATATCATCTTATCTATTGTAGTCATTCCTTTTGTGCTTACTACCTTTGTAAGAGGACTTAATAGAGAAGATGAGCGACATACAAAAATAGCCAAAATCACCTTCCCATTATGGTTGTATGTAGCTATTACAGGTGTAATTGTCTATGTAATGATTCGTCCTTATTATTAAAAAATGAAATCCTTAAAATCCATACTATTTATACTAACTTTAGCAATACAGCATACTGCGTATAGTCAATGTGCCATGTGTAAAGCAGTGGTAGAAAATGGAGACTCAGGTTTGGCCAAAGGATTAAACGATGGTATTGTAACATTAATGGTGATTCCTTATATTTTAGTAGGACTGGTTGCCTTGGTATTTTGGAGATACTATAAAAAAAACAAATAATTATGTCAGTAAGAGCAAAAAAACACTTAGGTCAACACTTTTTAACCGATGAAAGTATTGCCCAAAAAATCGCTGATATATTATCAGAAAAAGGATACCAAAACGTATTAGAAATTGGACCCGGAATGGGAGTGATGACCAAATATCTTTTACAAAAAGAGTATACGACACATGTTGTAGAAATAGATGATGAATCTGTAGAATACCTACAAGCACATTACCTACATTTGGGTCCTAGAATTTACAATACAGATTTTTTAAAGGTAGATCTTAATCATTTATTTAAAGGAGAGCAATACGCTATTGTTGGGAACTTTCCGTACAACATTTCTACTCAAATTGTTTTTAAAACGATAGACAATAGAGCTTTAATTCCTGAATTTGGAGGTATGTTTCAAAAAGAGGTAGCCGCAAGAATTTGTGCCTCTCCAGGTAGTAAAACCTATGGTATTACCTCTGTACTTACACAAGCTTATTACGATACCGAATACTTATTTACCGTTCCTCCCACCGTTTTTAATCCCCCTCCTAAAGTAGATTCTGGAGTGATGATAATGAAACGTAAAGAAAGCTTAACCCTACCTGTTTCAGACAAACTTTTTAAAAATGTGGTAAAAACAGCATTTAATCAACGTAGAAAAATGTTACGTAGTAGTTTAAAAGGTTTAAATTTATCGGACGAACTTAGAGCTACAGAATTGTTTAGCAAACGTCCAGAACAAATTTCTGTAGAAGGTTTTATAGAACTTACTAGATGTATAGAAAACGATGGAATTTCAAGTAAATAAAGAATTTATCACCTACGTATCTACGCTTGTTGAAAGAAAAGATACCGAAAAAATCATTTCTATTTTTGAAGAAGTTCACTATGCTGATTTGGCAGAACTTTTTGAAGAAATTTCCTCGGATTTAGCCATCGAGATTATTAAAACTCTTGATACGGATAAAACCTCTGATGCCATTGTTGAGTTAGACGAAGACATTCGTGAAACCATTTTAAAAGGACTCTCTTCTGATGAAATTGCCAAAGAAGTAGACGAATTAGACTCTGACGATGCTGCCGATGTAATTTCAGAACTTTCTGAAGAACAAAAGGAAGAGGTCATCTCTAAAATTGAAAACGTAGAGCATGCCAAAGACATTGTAGATCTTTTACGTTACGACGAAGATACCGCCGGAGGTCTTATGGGAAAAGAGTTGGTAAAAGTTAACCAACACTGGACCAATATGCGAAGCATTAAAGAAATGCGTTTGCAAGCCGAAGAGGTTGAAAAAGTATATACCGTTTATGTGGTAGATGAAAATGATGTGTTAAAAGGGCGTTTGTCCTTAAAAAGTTTGTTAACCACTTCTACAAAAACTTTGGTAAATGATATTTATTCTCCTTCTATTACCTCTGTTAAAGTAGATGACAAAGCCGAAGATGTTGCCAAAGTCATGCAAAAATATGACTTAGTGGTGGTAGCCGTAGTAGATGAAATGCACCGTTTGGTAGGACAAATTACCATTGATGATGTGGTAGATATTATTATTGACGAAGCGAAGGAAGATTACCAAATGGCCGCTGGTATTACCGATGATGTAGAAGCGAGTGATTCTATTTTAGAATTAACACGAGCCAGACTTCCATGGTTGGTATTAGGATTGTTTGGAGGTTTAGGAGCCGCTGCCATTATGGGTGGTTTTGAAGAAACTTTAAGTAAGTTTCCTATCCTTTTCTTTTTCACCCCTCTAATTGCTGCGATGGCAGGAAACGTGGGAGTACAATCTTCTGCTATTATTGTACAAGGATTGGCTAACGATAATATTAAAGGAAGCCTTTGGGATCGTCTTTTAAAAGAAGTAGGCTTAAGCTTAATTAACGGTATTGTATTAGGCTGTTTGGTTATGGGGTACGGATTTATTCAGAATTTTGAAATTTTAACAAGCATTACCATTGCCATTTCTCTAGTAATTGTAATTATTATCGCTGCCTTAATAGGAACTTTTGTGCCCATTATTTTACACAAAAGAGGTATTGACCCTGCCTTAGCTACAGGACCATTTATTACAACGAGTAATGATATTTTTGGAATTTTTATTTACTTTATGATTGCTAAAATGATATTACCTATTTAATTTTAGTTATTACTTATTACATACATGATTTCTATTCATTTTAAAAGGCACGTTAAAGTTGATTTTAAATGGAACTCCTTATATAATGCCAAAGGATTTAATTCAGCATGTATAAAATACGATACTACACACATCATTCCTCAATCTATTCCTAAAAACAAGCACAAGTTTAACAACATATATATTTCCACACTTCTTAGAACAGAACAAACAGCAAACATCTTTGGGATTAATACTCTTAATGTTCAAAAAACAAAAATTTTAAATGAAGTTCCTATCAAAGCTTTTGTAAAAACAAGCTTAAAACTCCCAACGAGTATATGGCTTTTTATGGGACGAGTTCAATGGTTCTTTAACAAGAACACACAACCTGAAACTAGAATAGAAACTGTACATAGAATAGAAAAGTTGATGGATACAATTGAAAACGAAAGTGGAAATATATTAATTATTGGACATGGTTTTTATTTTTTACAGTTCAAAAAAGTATTAAAACAAAAAGGATTTGTTTTATCAAAACAAAAAACACGGTTAAAAAACGGAGAAACCATTGTATTTATCAAACACTAAACACCTCTCTAATTTTTAGCATTTTACCTCTGTTACTTACGTAGTAAAAAACACAGCACTCTAGCCTCTAAATATTTAAAACATCAACTCCCGTACAAAATACAGAACACTCCTACAAGTACACCTAGTAGAGGTATTAATTTCATTCGTTTATTTTGTTCTTTAAACACAAAACCACCTATTACTACGGTAAATAATATTTGACTACGTTTTACTGCAGACATAATCATGACCAATGCTTTGGGATCGCTTAATCCTTTAAAATAAAAATAATCTGCTAACAACATTAACAAACCGACGGCTGCAATAGACCAATGCCATTTGAAAACTCCCATTTTGTGTTGATTAGGCTTGTAGATAAACAAGACCAATAACAACATAAAACAAGTGACGTAAAAGAAAAACCACCATTGCACAGTTAATACCTCGTAATTTTTGTATTGTA
The DNA here is from genome assembly GCA_937930675.1 of uncultured Flavobacteriaceae bacterium. GTDB lineage: Bacteria > Bacteroidota > Bacteroidia > Flavobacteriales > Flavobacteriaceae > Wenyingzhuangia. The sequence continues at coordinate 11,276 of CALHCC010000117.1, read as the reverse complement.
ATAAAAACTTATCGTACAAACCACTACTAGACCCAAATACAGTTGCTCCTACAATAGCAAAAACCCATTTGTTGGTTTTAAAATTAATTCCTTCTTTTTTACCAATTCTAGAATAAAAAATCATAGAAATAATAATTAAAAAGAAACCAATCCATTGTAACAATACAGGAGCTTCGTGATAAATAAAGATGGCTCCTAAAAAGGTGAAAAACGGCCCCGATGCTCTAATGGGAGTTACAATGGTGATAGGTAAATGCTTTAATGCATAAAAAGCTAAAACCCAAGAACAAGTCATTAACACAGATTTTAAGGCAATCCAAAAATGATCTTGTAGCCTAATTTTAACAATCGTTAGTCCTATTTCTTGCATCTCATCAGGAACAAAAACAGAACCTATATAAACAGGAAGTAATAATAGTAAACTAATCCCATTAGTAGCTAACAACACAGGAAAAACAGCATTATCCTTTACGCTTCTTTTTCTACACAAGGCATTAAAACTTAAAAACAAGGCAGAGAGTAACCCTAGATAAATCCACATAAAAAATATCGTTTAAGTTGCAAAAGTACAACAAGAAAAAGATTTACAAATCATCAAAACGATATCCTTTCTTTAACATGTATAATAAAGGAAAAAGTAACAGTATAAAAACAGGTTGAATGATAAATCTTCGAATATAAAACAGTAATAGATTTCCTATGGGAATCTTAAAAACAACACAGGTAAAAAACAACAGCATGAGTATTAAAAATGCTAAAAAATAAAAAAAAGCAACTGTTTTAAAAAAAGAATTTTTAGGAAACGAGGTCTTTAAAATCGCTAAAGACAATAGTGCATTTAAACTATATCTAAATGTGTAAGAGCCCAATAATCCCAACACATCTAAGGATGGAAAAGATGCTGTTAAATGACTTCCCTCAAAATAATACAGTAACGGATCGTAAAACAAATAGTCTTCAAAAGCCCTTATCAAAACCAAACAGAACAACAACACCAAAACGCTTATAACTCTTAATACCTTATTCATTATCCTTTCTTAAATTAGAAAAATAATGTATCCAAACAATCCATAACAAAAATATATAGCCATAGACAATAGCGGGAAATACTACATCATGCAGCACGTCTGTATAGTTTCCGAAATTAAAAACACCATAGGTTAAAATAGCAATTCTTAAAATATTTACGTAATAAATAGTCACCATTCCAAAAACGGCATAAAGTAACGTTCGTTTTAAAGTGCCTTTAAATGCAATAATAAAAGCCACAAATAAAATAATAATGCTCACCGAATTACAGCCTTCTATAATTCCTACCACGTAATAGTTATCCAGTAGCATCTTTACGCATAATTCTGTAGGATGGTTTTCTATACGAGCATTTTGATCAAATAGGTTTAATACATTTTTAGACTGAACGGCTACATTTCTAGTTAAAGGATCACAAACAAAAGAGTTCTCTTTGGTTTCTGTAAAAAACAAAAACAAAGAGTACAAAGCAAATAGTACAAAATAAGTACCAAAGAACCGTAATAAAAACCACCAAATCTTTTTATTCTTCATAATTACAAATAACGCAATCTAAGTTCAAAAATAACCTTTAAAAACCAACTCGAGTTAAATTTATAAAACTTTGGTAATAAACCTACTTCAATAGTTTATGCTTTCGTGTACTTTTAGTAATTTTGCTTTTTTAATTGAAATTCACAAAAATGAGCACTACGAAACAAGCTAAATCAGCTTTAATTTCAGTATTTCACAAAGACGGTTTAGCACCTATTGTTAAAAAATTTAACGAGTTAGGAATTACCATTTACACAACCGGAGGAACTGAAAAGTTTATTAGAGACTTAGGAATAGACTGTGTAGCAGTTGAGGACATTACCTCGTATCCATCTATTTTAGGAGGACGTGTAAAAACATTGCACCCAAAAGTATTTGGAGGAATTTTAAGTCGTAGAGATAATGAAGGTGATAAAGCTCAGTTAGCAGAGTTTGAAATTCCGGAAATGGACATTGTTATTGTGGATTTATATCCTTTTGAGAAAACAGTAGCTAGTGGAGCACCAGAACAAGATATCATTGAAAAAATAGACATTGGTGGTATTTCTTTAATTAGAGCTGCTGCTAAAAACTTTAAAGATGTTATCTGTGTTTCTTCTATGGAACAATACGATGAATTTTTAAATATCATTTCTGCAGACAACGGAGCTACGTCTATAGAAGATAGAAAACGTTTTTCTGCAAAAGCATTTGCGGTATCTAGCCACTACGATGCTGCTATTTATAACTATATGAACGAAGAGGAAACCAACTTCCGTCAATCTTTTGACAAAGCAACTCCTTTACGTTACGGAGAAAATCCACACCAAAAAGGAGCTTTCTACGGAGACTTAGATGCTATGTTTGATAAATTACACGGTAAAGAATTATCTTTTAACAACTTATTAGATGTTGATGCTGCTGTAAACTTAATTAACGAATTTAAAGGAGAAGCTCCTACATTTGCTATATTAAAACACAACAATGCTTGTGGTTTTGCTCAAAGAGATACTTTAAAAGATGCTTATGTTGATGCTTTAGCAGGTGATCCTACTTCTGCTTTTGGAGGTGTTTTAATTGCTAACAAAACGATTGATGTAGCTACTGCTGAAGAAATTCACAAATTATTCTGCGAGGTTGTAATTGCTCCTGCTTATGATGCTGATGCTTTAGAAGTATTAAAAGGAAAGAAAAACAGAGTCATCTTAATCTTAAAAGATATTGAGTTACCTAAGGTGTCTTACCGTACTGCTTTAAACGGAGTATTATTCCAAGATGCAAACTTAATTACAGATACAAAAGAAGATTTGAAAAATGTAACAGAAAAAGTAGTTACAGATGCTCAAATTGATGATTTATTATTTGCTTCTAAAATTTGTAAGCACACCAAGTCTAACACCATCATTTTAGTGAAGAACAAAACTTTATGTGCTGGTGGTACAGGTCAAACTTCTAGAGTAGATGCGTTAGAACAAGCCATTGCTAAAGCGAATCACTTTAAATTTGATTTAAAAGGTGCTGTAATGGCAAGTGATGCATTTTTCCCTTTCCCAGACTGTGTAGAAATTGCTCACAATGCAGGAATCGAAGCGGTAATTCAACCAGGAGGATCTATCAAAGATCAATTATCTATTGATTACTGTAACGAAAATGGAATTGGAATGGTGTTTACAGGAACACGTCATTTTAAACATTAATTTTAGTACATTTATAGAGAATACACACAGACACTAAAACAACAAACTAGCACATGGGATTTTTTGACTTTTGGACCGAAGATATTGCGATTGATTTAGGGACTGCCAACACACTTATCATTCACGAAGGAAAGGTAGTGATTGACTCTCCGTCTATTGTTGCAAGAGATAGGACTTCTGGAAAAATTATTGCTACTGGTAAAGATGCTAGTTTGATGCAAGGAAAAACGCATGAAAACATCAAAACGATTCGACCGTTAAAAGATGGAGTGATTGCCGATTTCCAAGCATCGGAAGAAATGATTAAAGAGTTTGTCAAAAGTATTCCCTCCATAAAAAAGAAAGTATTTGCACCTTCCTTAAGAATGGTTATCTGCATCCCGTCTGGAATTACAGAAGTAGAAAAAAGAGCCGTTAGAGACTCTGCCATTCATATGAACGCAAAAGAAATATACCTTATCTACGAACCAATGGCTGCTGCCATTGGTGTTGGTATTGATATTATGGAACCACGTGGTAACATGATTATTGATATAGGAGGAGGAACTACAGAAATTGCGGTAATTGCATTAGCGGGTATCGTTTGTGATAAATCTGTAAAAGTAGCAGGAGATTTATTTACAAGCGATATTATGTACTACATGAGAACGCAACACAACTTATACGTTGGAGAAACTACTGCCGAAAAAATTAAAATTCAGATAGGTGCTGCTACAGAAGACTTAGAAACGCCTCCCGATGATATGTTGGTGCAAGGACGAGATTTGTTAAGTGGTAAACCTAAACAAGTACAAGTTTCTTACAGAGAAATTGCCAAAGCATTAGACAAATCTATTTTAAGAATAGAAGATGCTGTGATGGAAGCACTTTCTTCTACACCACCAGAATTAGCTGCGGATATTTACAACACAGGTATTTATTTAGCAGGTGGAGGATCTATGTTAAGAGGCTTAGATAAACGTTTGTCTAGAAAAACAGATTTACCTGTTTATATTGCCGAAGATCCTTTAAGAGCTGTAGTAAGAGGTACTGGAATTGCGTTAAAAGAATTAGAAAAATACAAATCTGTATTATTAAGCTAATCGTATGCAATTCATTTTATATTTAATTCAAAAACACAGAAATTTTCTACTGTTTTTTGTTTTACAATTGATTGCATTCTTTTTTACCATTCAATACCATTCGTATAGAAAAAGTAAATTCATCAATTCTGCAAATAATATTTCAGGAGGAATTTACAACAACGTAACTTCTTTTAGAACCTATTTGTATTTAAAAGACGAAAACACACTGCTTACCAAAGAAAATAGTTTGCTAAAAAATCAACTATTTCTAAAAAACAAAGCAATCAAATCCGTATTTAAAGACAGTATAGATGCTACCTTTCAACAAAAATTCACCTATAGCCCCGCTAAAATCATTAATAACGATTTTCACAAAAGAAACAATTATTTAACCTTAAGTGTAGGAGAAAAAGACAGCATTCAGCCAGACATGGCCGTTGTAAATAGTTTAGGAATTATAGGAATTACCAGCAATACTTCTACAAATTATGCCACTGCTATTTCTGTGTTAAACACAAACTTTAGAGTAAATGCACGTTTAAAAAATAACGAATATTTTGGAACATTAACCTGGAACGGAAAAGAGCAAAACATCGTACAATTGCAAGACATTCCTAGACAAGCCAAACTTTCTGTAGGAGACACCATTGTAACAGGAGGAAGGTCTGCTATATTTCCAGAAGGAATTTTAATAGGAAATGTTACCAACATTAAATTTGAACACAATCAATACCAACAAATAGACATCCATTTGTTTAACGATGTTAAAAATGTATCCAACGTGTACATTATTAAAAATCTGCACAAAACAGAAATTAAACAACTAGAAAAACAAACGTATGACTAAGGACAACCTCAAAATATTTGTGCATTTTTTGTTGTTAATTCCTTTTCAAGTATTAATTGCAAATCACCTCCGATTCTTTGGATACATCAACCCTCAATTATCCATTTTGTTTATTTTGTGGTATCCTTTAAAAAAAGACATTAGAGGTTTTATGCTAAATGCTTTTGCATTTGGTTTACTCATCGATATTTTTAACAATTCTGGTGGTATCAATGCTGCTGCCTGTTTATTGATCGCTTATTACAGACTTCCGTTACTCCAATTTATTATAAATGATAAAGAATTAAATTTAAAAACCTTTAGATATGCTAATTATGGAACTTTACCTAAAATAGGATTGGTATTTACACTTACATTTATCCATCAAACTACTATTTACCTATTAGAATATTTTAATTCTTCTTTTATTTTAGAAGTGTTTTATAAGTCTATTACCAATAGTTTATTTACTACCTTTGTTGTTACAACACTTTTAGCCATCTTTACATCAAGCTCTAAAAAATGAAAAAAAGAAGTCTCTTGTTTCCTATCCTTGTATTGGTCACAACGCTTGTTTTTATTTCTAGACTATTTTTTCTTCAAATCATTCAACACAATCCTAAAGAGGTTTCACTAACCAGTTCTACTATAAAAAGGATTTACACCTATCCAGAAAGAGGATTCGTTTTTGATCGTAATCAAAAATTAATGGTGGCTAATGAGCAAACGTACGACGTAAAAGTAATTCCTAACGAAGTAGAACCGTTTGATACCTTAGAGTTTTGTCAACTCTTAAAAATAGACAAAGACTATCTAAACTATAAAATCAAACGGGCTAAAAGATATTCCAGATGGTTGCCTTCTGTATTTTTAAGTCAATTGGCTAAAGAAGACTACGCATATCTTCAAGAAAAAATACACAAGTACAAAGGTTTTAGCATTCAGCGTAAATCGTTAAGACATTACCCACATCAATCTGCAGCCAATATTTTAGGTTATGTAAATGAGGTAAACGAAGAATTGGCCAAAAAAAACCCATATTACGAGCAAGGAGAATTAGTAGGTACTCAGGGAATTGAAAAAGAATACGAGTCTTTACTAAGAGGAACCAAAGGAGTTGCCTACAAATTAAGAGATCGACTAAACAAAGTCATTGGCCCTTACAAAGACGGAATGTACGACAGCATTCCAACACCAGGAAACGACTTAACACTTTCTATAGATTTAGAACTACAAAAGTACGGAGAACTATTAATGACCAACAAACGAGGTGGAATTGTAGCTATAGAACCCAATTCTGGCGAAATACTAGCATTGGTAACCGCTCCTAGTTACGATCCTAATTTAATGGTGGGTCGTAAAAAGTCTAAAAACTCAGTAATTCTGTTTAACGACAGTATTAATAAACCTATGATTGATAGAGGTCTGCAAGCACAATACGCTCCCGGATCACCCTTTAAATTAATACAAGGCCTTATTGGTTTACAAGAAAAAATCATCACTCCAAAAACCTCTTTCTACTGTCATCACGGATACAGATACGGGAATGCCAAGCACAACTTTATGGGTTGCCATTGCGATATTGTGAACAGACCTATCGATTTACGATTAGGAATTGCCAAATCTTGCAACAGTTACTTTTCTAATGTGTACAAAAGATTGATCGAAAAATACCCTACTGCACAAGAAGGAGTAGACAAATGGGCCAACCATTTGCATAGTTTTGGTTTAGGAAATTACTTAGGGTACGATTTACCAAGCGGAAAAAAAGGACACATTCCTAGCGCTGCATTTTACGATCGATATTATCCTAGAAAAAACTGGAGATATTCCACTACCATTTCCAATGCTATCGGACAAGGAGAAATCATCACCACTCCTATTCAATTAGCCAACATGATTGCTGCTATTGCCAACAGAGGTTATTTTTACACACCACACGTACTCAAAAAAATTGATGGTAAAACCATCAACACTAAAAAATACACCACCAAACACCAAACTACTGTAGATGCTAGTCATTTTGATCCAGTTATAGAAGGAATGCACGATGTTTACAAAACAGGTACTGCCAAACATGTACAAATTAAAGAATTGGATATTTGTGGAAAAACAGGAACGGTACAAAACTACATTAGAAAAAATGGTGTAAAATACAACTTAGCAGATCATTCCATTTTTGTAGCCTTTGCCCCCAAAGAAAACCCAAAAATAGCCTTGGCTGTTTTTGTAGAAAACGGAGGATACGGATCTACCATTGCTGCCCCTATAGCCAGTTTACTTATCGAAAAATACGTACTCGGTACACATACATTGGCTTGGTGGGAAAACAAAATGATTCACACATCTTTAGAAAAAGAATACCAAAAACAATTATCTATCAAAAACCTTGAGGTCGCAAAGAAATAACATACTATTACAAATAGACTGGACATTAATTATTCTCTATCTACTCCTAATTAGTTTTGGATGGATGAATATTTACTCTGCTGCCAGTTCCGAGAATCATCACGAAATTTTTGATTTTGCAACACGATACGGAAAACAAATCATCTGGATCGGTTTAAGCTTTGTTATTTGTGTTTTTCTACTATTTATAGAAAGCTCTTTTTACGAGAAATTCGCAGCCTACATCTACCTATTCTGCATGCTCCTCTTGGCAGGACTCTTTGTCATCGGTAAAAACATTAACGGAGCCACTTCTTGGTATGCCATTGGTAGTTTTAGCCTACAACCTACAGAATTTGCCAAAACAGGAACCATTTTAGCACTTGCCAGATTGCTTAACGAAAGAAAATTTAGTTTTGCACCCCTCATCAACAAAGTTAAAACCTTTGTAATCATCACCATTCCAGCCATTTTAATCACATTGCAACCAGACCCTGGCTCTGCTCTGGTATACATTTCTTTTATCTTACTATTTTACAAAGAAGGTTTACACCCCAGCATTTTAATTATTGGAACAGGAGCCATCGCCCTATTTTTAGCAACACTTGTATTTGGTTATGTATATGTTATTGCCGGTATTTTACTCTTAACCCTTCTCATACTTTTTTATTTAATTAAAATACGCAAAAAATCATTACGGTTCGAGTGGCCTAAAATCCTAGGAATTCTACTCACTATTATAGGTTATATCTACAGCGTTTACTACGTGTTTAACTACGTGTTTAAACAAAGACACAGAGACCGTTTTAACATTTTATTAGGACTTAGCAACGATACCAAAAACATAGGTTACAACACCTACCAATCCATAAAAACCATAGCCTCTGGAGGCTTTTGGGGAAAAGGATTTTTACAAGGAGACAGAACCCAAGGTAAATTTGTACCCGAACAAGACACCGATTATATTTTTAGTACCATTGGAGAAGAATGGGGCTTTTGGGGATCTGCACTAACCATTTTACTCTTCATGACCTTTATTCTCCGAATTATTTACCTAGCAGAACAGCAAAAAACAAAATTTAGTAGCGTATACGGCTACGGAGTAGCCTGCGTGTTTTTTTTTCACGTGCTTATTAACATTGCCATGGTCATCGGTCTGTTTCCAACCATCGGAATTCCATTACCCTTCTTTAGCTACGGAGGATCGTCCTTATGGGGCTTTACCATGCTACTCTTTATTTTTATAAAATTAGATGCCTCTAAAAATTACGAATTATAAGCACCTAACAAATAGTAGGGTGTTCCCTTTCAGGTCGGGCTATCCGTTATATCTTTTGTCGCTTGCTTTTCATACAAATTTATGCCATTTCATTTTATAAATTCATTCAAACCAAGCACAAAAGGATGCCACTGCTATCCCTAACACATTCTCTAACTAATTAAAACAGTAAGTTTTAGTATAATACCAATTTGAATTTATTCTGTCGTATAAATTCAAGTTTATCTGTTAAATTCGTTTATTTGTTGAAAATCAAAAATGCAACAATTTATTTTTTAAACGGTATAGCACTGTTTTAATTACAAATCTGTTTTTTGTGAAATCGTTAATTTGTTTCAATAACTTAACTTTTTAAAATAGTATAAAGAATATGCTTCTTTAATCTTCTAAACTCTCATATACTGTAGTCTACATTTTTAATCTTTAAAACTCCACCTATCAAAAACCCATAACTAAACCACATACTCCTTGTCTCCTAACTCCTATATCCGTACTTTTGTAACGGTATTCAATTCAAAAAACAAACGGATGACTTTAACGCAATTGGTCTCAGAAATCAAAAGAAAAAAATCTTTTTTATGTGTAGGATTAGACGTTGATCTAAACAAAATCCCTACGCATTTACTCGCTACCGAAGACCCTATTTTTGAATTTAACAAACAAATTATAGATGCTACACACCATTTAGCAGTAGCCTACAAACCCAATACCGCTTTTTACGAAGCTTACGGTATAAAAGGATGGCAATCTTTAGACAAAACCATCAATTACATTAACGAGAACTATCCCGAAATTTTCACCATTGCAGACGCAAAACGTGGCGACATTGGAAATACCTCTACCATGTATGCCAAAGCTTTTTTTGAAGACTTAAATTTTGATTCTGTAACTGTTGCCCCTTACATGGGTAGTGACTCTGTAGAACCCTTTTTAGCCTTTAAAAATAAATTTACCATCATGCTAGCCTTAACTTCTAACAAAGGAGGTTTAGACTTCCAAGGAAAAGACCTACAAACCAATGAACCATTGTATAAAGAAGTGTTAAGAACATCCTTAACATGGAACAACTCACAAAACTTAATGTTTGTAGTAGGAGCTACCAAAGCAGAATACTTTAAAGGAATTAGAGAAATTGCTCCAAATCACTTTTTATTAGTACCTGGTGTAGGTGCACAAGGAGGAAGTTTAGAAGGAGTTTGCAAACACGGACTTAACAAAGACAACATCGGTTTGTTAATCAACTCTTCTAGAGGAATTATTTACGCAAGTAACCAATCTAATTTTGCAGAAGCTGCCCAATTAGAAGCTGAGAAACTACAACAGCAAATGGCAAAAATATTAGCAGAAAACAACATTGCCTAATGGTTTTTATAGATAATTTAGGTAACCAATTAAGTTTTAACACAAAACCTAAAAAAGTAATATCACTAGTTCCTGCTATCTCAGAAACGCTGTACGATTTAAATGCAGAAGAACTCATTGTAGGTATTACTCAGCACTGTGTACATCCTCCACATTTTAAACATACCAAACAAATTATTGGAGATCAACACAAAATAGACATCAACGCTATTAAAGCACTACAACCAGATCTTATTTTTTGTAACAAAGGAGAAAACACCTTAGAAATCGTACAACAATTACAAACATTCACGCAAGTATACGTAACCAACATTCAATCTATTAAAGACACGAAACACTTCATTAAAAACATCGGCTTGCTTTTAAACAGAAGAACCGATGCCGATTTGTTACTTAGAAAAATAGATTTAAAATTAGAAGATTTTAAGTTCTACATCAAAAATTGTACTCCTAAAAAAGTAGCCTATTTTACGGGGTACCATCCATGGAAAGTAGCAGGAAACAACACCTATATTGATGAGATGTTAACCTTGTGTAAGCTGAGTAACATCTATCAAAATTTAGAACAATACTCAGAGATAAACCCCAAAAGAATTAGACACGATGGAGATCCTGAAGTCTTGTTATTTCCATCAGCACCTTTTCCTTTTAAAGACGAACATGCTTTTGAAATTAGTGAATACACCAATAGATCCAGTGCCGTTTTTGTAGACGGAGAAACGTTTAGTGGGTTTGGTTCTAGACTCTTAAGAGCTTTTGATTATTTTAAAACCGTAAGAAACAGATTAGATCAAGGAACTTCTTTTTAATAGAATAGTTTAAGGGTATTAATGTTTAATTTCAATAGCATCGATCTCGAAACTACCCGTATTTACTCCTCTTTCTGGCACAACTTTGATTTGTTTTAAGACAGGTTTTAAATTTTTATAATTTGATAAATCTATTTTAAAGCTTTGATATTCTTTAGAATTAGGTTGTATTTCTAAAGTAATCAATACTTGTTCTTCCCAGTTTATTTGAGTTCTTTTCCAAAAGTTTCCTTTAATTTTTTTCTCTTCTTTAGGATCGTAACTCGCAATGTATATCTGTATTTTTTTGGCAGGGCTATTGTTTTTAAA
>CALHCC010000116.1 GCA_937930675.1 uncultured Flavobacteriaceae bacterium | reverse complement strand
TCAAAAATGTTGTTTTCATTTACAATATTGTAATGCCAGGTAGGAGATTCGTAAGCCAGTCCAATTCTAAAATTGTGAGAAATTTTATAAATAAGCCCAAGGTTTAAAGAAACTCCATCAGCATTGTTTGCATCAAACTGATTAAAAACAGCATCTAAAATTTGTCCGTTAGCATTCTCATTTCTTTCGTTTAAAAAAGTTATTTGTTGATAATCGATGTTATGAAAGTTGATAGATCCTCCAAGATATAGGTTTTCTTTGTGCTGAGAAGCTAATCCAATACTAAACACAGATGATTTTCCAGAGATTTCGTTTTCAAAATCTTGAGAAATAGCTGTGGTAAAATCGTTTGTGTTATTAGTGTTAGGGTGTGTTGTAAAAGAGGCAAAGCCACTGTTTCCTACAAAATTAGTAACATTATCAAAATTATTAGTCACTTGGTAGTTAAGTGCTAATACTGTTTTTTTCCAATCGGAATATTGACGATCAAATACAAAAGCCAATCCAATTTGGTTTAATTTAAGATCATAAACGCTGTTGTCAATAGAGTTTCCAAAGTAAGAAGTTTCTGTATTTCTGTTTTCAGAACCTGCAGAAATGGTAAAGTTATGATGATTAAAAACACCCAAGCCGGCAGGGTTGTTGGTAATGGTACTAATGTCTCCACCAATAGCTCCCATGGCACCGCTTAATGATTTGTATCGTGCACTTCCGCTTAATTCTTGTTGGGATAATAATACACCTAAATCACTAAATCTATTGGCTTGCCCAAAAGAAAGTGTTGAGCAAAAAATGCATACTCCAAGATATATAAGTTTTTTCATGTGATATTGTTTTTAACGTCTTCTTCTACTTGATGAATAACGACTAGATGATCCTGAATAAGAACGGCTTCTACTTGGAGAACTTCTGTAACTACTATTGCTACGAGTGCTAGATGAGTAATTGGAAGAGTTACTTCTAGAGGTTCTAGGAGTGTAGTTAGAGTTGTTAGCTCTACTACTTCTGTTGTTTGAAGAAGAAGCGTTGTTGTAATTATAAGAACGAGTTCTTACTTTATTATTATTGTTACTGTTGTAGTTGCTGTTTCTTTTATTTGTGTATCCGTTTGCGTACCTTCCAGATTGTCTTCTGTTTTGTATTGCGTTGGCATTGTAGTTTCGATTCCCTCTGTAAACTCTGCGATTGTAATACGAATTTCTGTAAGGATAGTTAAAACCCAAAGGTCCACCGTAATAATAATTATTCCAGCCAAAAGGACTCCAAGGGTTGTTCCATCCCCATCTGTTATAGCCTAAATAGCCTACACCAAAACCAGCACCTACAGCCCAACGATTGTTCCATTCCCAACCATTATTATAATAATTGTTGTTCCAAGGAGAGTTGTAAGCATTATTTCCATCTATATAAACGTTTGTAATGTTATTTCCGTTCTGATTTTGATCGGTTTTAGAGGTTGTGTTATTGGTGACGTCTGGATTAGATAACTGATAGTTATCCGTGTTTAGTGCATTCGCAGCAGTAGGGTTGTCAATGTAATATTTAAGCATTTGTTCAGAAAAAACACTGTTGGCTTTGTGTTTAGGGTTTTCGTAAATACCATCGTAATACGTAAAGTCTCTTTGCGTTACACAAGAAGTTAGTAACAAAAGAATAACAATACAGCTTAAAGGCTTATAGATTCTATGGATAGTTTTCATATTCTTATGATTTTATTGTTGAACGAAGCAAAAAATATTAGTTTTGCAAACTAGTGAATTTAAGTTGACTAGATATTATTAAAAATACAATTTTTGTGCCAAATAAAAACATATGGGATCTAAATTAACGAGTAGAAGTACGGATTATTCAAAATGGTATAACGAATTGGTAGTAAAGGCCGATTTAGCTGAGAATTCAGCGGTTAGAGGATGTATGGTGATTAAGCCTTATGGTTATGCTATTTGGGAAAAAATGCAGAATGAATTGGATAGAATGTTTAAGGAGACTGGGCATGAAAACGCGTATTTTCCTTTATTTGTTCCTAAAAGTTTGTTTGAAGCAGAAGAAAAAAATGCCGAAGGATTTGCTAAAGAATGTGCTGTGGTTACCCATTATCGTTTAAAAACGGATCCTGAAAACGAAGGGAAATTAATTGTAGATCCTAACGCAAAATTAGAAGAAGAGTTGGTGGTGAGACCTACCAGTGAAGCTATTATTTGGAATACTTATAAAGGATGGGTGCAATCGTACAGAGATTTGCCTATTAAAGTAAATCAGTGGGCAAATGTAGTGCGTTGGGAAATGAGAACTCGATTGTTTTTAAGAACAGCTGAGTTTTTATGGCAAGAAGGGCATACGGCACATGCAACTCAACAAGAAGCGTTAGAAGAAACGTTACAAATGCAAGAAGTATATGCGGATTTTGCTGAGAACTTTATGGCAATGCCGGTGATTAAAGGAGTAAAGTCAGAGAGTGAACGATTTGCAGGAGCAGATGATACGTATACCATAGAAGCTTTAATGCAAGATGGAAAGGCTTTACAAGCAGGTACTTCTCATTTCTTAGGTCAAAACTTTGCAAAGGCTTTTGATGTAAAATATACTTCTAAGGAAGGGAAACAAGAATATGTTTGGTCTACCTCTTGGGGAGTTTCTACGCGTTTAATAGGAGGACTGATAATGACACATTCTGATGATAACGGTTTGGTATTGCCTCCAAAATTAGCACCTATACAAGTAGCTATTGTGCCTATTTACAAAACAGAAGAGCAATTAAATGCAATTACAAAAACGGTTACTAGCATAACTACGGCATTAAAATTAAAAGGTATTTCTGTAAAGTTTGATACTAGGGACACGCATAAACCAGGTTGGAAATTTGCAGAATACGAATTAAAAGGAGTTCCTGTAAGAGTAGCAATAGGAGCGAGGGATTTAGAGAATGGTACTTTAGAAATAGCTCGTAGAGATACTTTAGAAAAACAAAGCTATCAACAGTCTGAAGCGGTTGAGGTGATAGAAAAATTGTTGGTAGATATACAAGAAAATTTATTGCAAAAAGCGTTAGATTATAGAAAAGAACATACAACGTATGTAGATACTTTTGAAGTATTTAAAGAGGCGATAGAAAACAAAGGAGGATTTGTAGCAGCGCATTGGGATGGTACCGAAGAAACAGAAGATAAGATTAAAGAGTTAACAAAAGCAACTATTAGATGTATTCCAATTGATTTTAAGGAGGAAGATGGAGTTTGTGTATATTCAGGAAAACCATCTACAAAGCGAGTTTTGTTTGCGAAAGCTTATTAATAGAAAAAAAAGAAAAAAAAGTTTGTGAAAAAATTTGTAGTATTTTAAAATGGGTGTATATTTGCAACCGCTAACGCAAAAAAGGGCTTTTCCTTTTTAGAATAAGCAAACTATGGTCCGTTCGTCTAGGGGTTAGGACGCCAGGTTTTCATCCTGGTAACAGGGGTTCGATTCCCCTACGGACTACAATTTTTTTGAATTAAGTAAGAAATAAAAAGAACTAAGATGGCAAATCACAAGTCAGCGTTAAAGAGAATAAGAAGTAACAGCGCTAAGCAGGTAAGAAATAAATACCAGCACAAAACAACTAGAAATGCTGTTAAGGCTTTACGTAACATGACAGATAAAACTGAAGCGGAAGGACAATTGTCTAAAGTAGTTGGTATGTTACAAAAGTTAGCAAAGAACAATATTATTCATAAGAACAAAGCGGCTAATTTACAGTCTAAATTAACTAAGCACGTAGCTTCTTTATAATAATAAATTATAATGGTCCGTTCGTCTAGGGGTTAGGACGCCAGGTTTTCATCCTGGTAACAGGGGTTCGATTCCCCTACGGACTACAAAAGCCTTACTGATATTCAGTAAGGCTTTTTTCGCTATACAAGAGTTTTATGGAAAAAGAAAAGTTGTTGAATGTAATTGGTCTCATGTCAGGAACTTCACTAGATGGCGTAGATTTGGTTTTGGTTACCTTTTATAAAGACCATTCTTTTGAGTTGAAGTATGCAGATACTTACGAATATTCGGATGATTGGTTGGCGACTTTAAAGTCTGTGTCCGAAATTCCTAAAGGACATCAAAAATTAAAAGAATTAGATGTTTTATTAGGTAAATATTATGCGGATTTGATTTTAAAATTTATCAAAACCTATCATCTAAAAGATGTTCATTTAATTTCGTCTCACGGTCATACAGTGCATCATCAGCCTGATATTGGTTATACTTTACAGGTGGGTTGTGGAAAAGAAATTTGTAAATGTACCAATATAAAGACAGTATATAATTTTAGAGAACAAGATGTATTGTATGGGGGACAAGGAGCTCCGTTGGTTCCTATAGGTGATGAATTGTTGTTTTCTACATACGACTATTGTTTAAATTTGGGAGGTTTTTCCAATGTCTCTTATCAAGAAAAAGGAGTGCGAAAGGCATTTGATATCTGTCCTGTGAATACCATTTTAAATTTTTATGCAGAAAAATTAGGGCATTCATACGATGCTTTTGGTGAAATAGCTGCTTCGGGATGTATAAATCATTGTTTATTAAAGGAATTAAATGATGTCCCTTTTTATGTTTTAGAAACTCCTAAATCTTTGGGGATTGAATTTTTAAAAACAGAAATACATCCTATTATTTTAAAACAAAACCTATCAGAAAAAGATGTTTTAAGAACTTTTGTAGAGCATATTGCATGTCAAATATCAAATAAAATAAAAAAAGGAACTGTTTTGGTGACTGGGGGTGGAGCTTTTAACGATTTTTTAATGGTTAGGTTGCAAGCAGTATCTCCTAATGTAAAATTTATCATTCCTTCTAAATTATTAATAAATTATAAAGAAGCGCTGATTTTTGCATTGTTAGGAAAATTAAAAATAGAGAATAAGCCGAATTGTTTGGCAAGTGTTACAGGAGCTTTTAAAAATCACTCTTCAGGTATAATTGCCAACAAATTATAACGATTCTCAACAGAAAACCTGTATTGTGTTTATCCTAAAAAATAAATAAAGCTATTCTTGTTTAAGAGTGTATGAATGTGTTATTTTAGCTTCCGAAATTTTTAAAATTTAAAACAATGAAATATTTTTTAGGTTCTAGTCCTAAGTGGTTCAAACTTGTGATGATATTTTTCTTACTGATTAATATTCCAATTTCTATACTTTTTCCTCATGTAGGTGCTTGGCTATTTATAGCAGAGTTTATTTTTACGTTAGCAATGGCTTTAAAATGCTATCCATTACAATCTGGTGGTTTGTTAGCTATTGAAATTATCGCATTAAATTTAACCACTCCAGAAAATGCGTATCACGAAGTAGATCAAAACTTAGAGGTAGTACTGCTATTGGTTTTTATGGTAGCGGGTATTTACTTTATGAAACCTTTGTTAATGTATATTTTTAGTAAAATTTTCACTAAAATTAAATCAAAAGTTGTTTTATCGTTATTGTTTGTGTTTTTAGCAGCTATCTTGTCAGCATTTTTAGATGCGTTGACTGTAACAGCTGTGTTAATTAGTGTAGCTGTTGGTTTTTATGGGATCTACCATAAAATACATGCAAACGCTGCAAACTTAAATGAAGATGGTTTAGTAAATAAAAAACAATTAACAGAAAAAACTTTAGAGCAATTTAAAAGCTTTTTAAGAAGTTTAATTATGCATGGTGTGGTAGGTACCGCATTAGGAGGAGTGTGTACTTTGGTAGGTGAACCTCAAAATTTGCTAATTGGTGAAAGAATGGGATGGGATTTTATTGAGTTCTTTGTACAGATGAGTGCTATTACAATGCCAGTGTTGTTTTGCGGGTTGTTAACAACTATTGTGTTAGAATTAACAGGAACCTTTGGGTTTGGAGCAAAATTACCAGAAATCGCAGATCAAATCATTCAATCATATACGAATGAAGAAGATAAAAAGAGAACGGCAAAAGAAAAATATGCGTTAAAAGTACAAGGAGTAGCAGCAATTTTACTGATTGCTGGATTGGCTTTGCATTTAGCACCTGTTGGTTTTATAGGTTTGGCATTAATTATTTTGCAAACGGCATTTATGGGAATCACAGAAGAGCATGATTTAGGGCATGCCTTTGAAGAAGCATTGCCATTTACAGGTTTATTGGTGGTGTTCTTTGTAGTGGTAGCTATGATTCACGATCAACATTTATTCTCTCCAATTATTCATTGGGCATTGGAGCAAAGTCCAGAAACACAACCAGGGTTGTTTTATATAGCTAACGGTTTGTTGTCTGCTATTAGTGATAACGTTTTTGTGGCTACTGTTTATATTGGAGAAGTTCAGGCAGCATTTAAGTCTGGAGCAATTAGTAGAGAGCATTATGAGCATTTAGCCATTGCTATTAATACAGGAACCAATTTACCAAGTGTGGCTACACCTAATGGACAAGCAGCATTTTTGTTTTTATTAACATCTGCATTGGCTCCATTAATTAATTTGTCTTACGGTACTATGGTTAAAATGGCATTACCTTATACTATTGTATTAGGAGGAGTAGGATATATTATGGTTCGAGTTATTTTATAACGATTACTGATTACTTAAAACATAAAAGAGGGACCTAAAGATTAAGGTTCCTCTTTTTGTTTGTGGAGATGCAATAATAAATTGTATTTTCGTTTTTTAAATTAAAGAATGCGGTTATGAATGAACATCCAGAGTCTTTAGATGTGATAGCAGAAGAAAGTCAAGAAACAACCATCTCTATTATCCAATTAATTGCGGATGGTGGTTTGGGAGGTCAACTTATTATGGGGATTTTATTTCTATTATTAGTAATCTCTGTTTATATCTATATAGAACGATTTTTAGCGATAAAGGCAGCAAGTCATATAGATGCAGACTTTATGAGTCAAATAAAAGAGCAAATAAGTACAGGTAATATAGATGGTGCTAAAGAATTGTGTACCAATATAGATGTACCTGTGGCAAATCTAATACAAAAAGGAGTAAATAGAATAGGGAAACCTTTAGAAGATATTAATACAGCGATAGAAAATGCAGGTAAGTTAGAAATTTACAAGTTAGAGAAAAACGTAAGTGTTCTAGCAACCATTTCTGGAGCTGCTCCTATGATTGGTTTTTTGGGAACTGTGATTGGAATGATTGTTTCTATACATGAAATTGCAAATTCTGGAGGACAAATAGATATTAAAATGTTATCAGACGGTTTGTACACAGCAATGACAACAACTGTAGGAGGATTAATTGTAGGAATCATCTCTTAC
Organism: uncultured Flavobacteriaceae bacterium; assembly: GCA_937930675.1. Taxonomy (GTDB): domain Bacteria; phylum Bacteroidota; class Bacteroidia; order Flavobacteriales; family Flavobacteriaceae; genus Wenyingzhuangia. The sequence goes on along the minus strand of CALHCC010000116.1, from coordinate 523 downwards.
ATTACTTACAATCACCTAGTGGTTAGAACAGACAAAGTAGTGTACCAAATGGAAGCAAAATCTGTAGAGTTTTTAGATTTGTTAAACGAACCTGTGTAGCATGGTTAAAGGTAGGAATAAAGTAAGTGCAGAATTTAATATGTCGTCTATGACGGATATTGTTTTTTTGCTATTAATATTTTTTATGCTAGCATCTACTTTAGTTACTGTAAATGCCATTGATGTTTTGCTACCCAAAGCAGGTGGGAAAACAGAAAATAAAGGAGTAATTTCGGTATCTATTACTCGTGATGGAGCATATTATGTAGATGCAGATAAAGTAGAATTTGTTCAGCTAGAAAATACCTTGTTGCAAAAGTTTTCTAATGATGCAAAAGGAACATTAGTGATTCGAGGAGATCATGAATCTGCTTATAAAAATATTATGAGTGTTATTGATATTGCAAATCGTAATAAAATTAAAATGATTTTAGCGGTTAAAGGTCAATAGCATGGTGGTATTAAAAACTACATATCAAAGAAA
>CALHCC010000115.1 GCA_937930675.1 uncultured Flavobacteriaceae bacterium | reverse complement strand
TTTTTGTTAATCTTAAAATGATTAATTAACTGTGTTTTACCAGGAGTGCTAGATGTTTTGGCTAGCTTAGTTCTGTCTGTTAGCATGTTGATAAGTGAAGACTTACCAACGTTAGATCTACCTATAAAAGCATATTCTGGTAAAGGCTCTGTAGGGCATTTTGATACCTCAGAGTTGCTGATAACAAATTCAGCAGTTTTGACCTGCATTATTGAACAGGGTTGTTTTCAAACCAAGACTCTACAATTTCGTTAAACAGATCTGGGTGTTCCATCATAGGAGCATGTCCACATTTATCTACCCAAAACAATTCAGAATTTGGCATTAATTGGTTAAACTCTTCTGCTACATCAGGTGGTGTAACATCGTCTTGTTTTCCCCAAATTAAACAGGTAGGTAAATCCATGTTTGGCAAATCTTTAGCCATATTATGTCGAATAGCACTTTTAGCTAACGCTAAAATTCTAATGGCACAATTTCTATCATTTACAATTTCAAACAAATCATCTACCATTTTTTTAGAGGCCGTTTTAGGATCATAAAAAACAGCTTCTGCTTTTGCTTTTATGTATTCGTAATCTCCTCTTTTGGGATAGGTATCTCCCATTGCTTTTTCGTACAAACCAGAACTTCCAGTAAGTACTAAAGAGTATACAAGTTCAGGGAAATTTTTAGTTATGTACAAACATACATGTCCTCCCAAAGAATTTCCAATTAACGTAGCCTGAGGAACACTTTTGTATTCCATAAATTTTTTAACAAACTTGGCTAAACTTTTAACATTGGTTTTAATAATGGGCAGGGTGTATATAGGTAATTCGGGTACCAACACTCGGTACCCCTTTTTAGAAAAATACTTTACTAATCCCCCAAAATCATCAAGAGTTCCCATCAAACCGTGTAAAACAATTAAAGTTTTACCTTCTCCAGCTTCAATGTATTTAAACTCTCCCTCTGTTTTAACGTTGTATTCCATGCTTATTTATTCTCTAGGCTTTGGTTTGGGCACAAATGTAAACTTTTTTTGATAAAAAACCTCAGATTGTTAAAGATAGCTAATCATACAGAGTTCTTTATTTTAACTGATTGATAGCTAAAAAGGTAGGTTGTTTAAAGTGTGGTGTTAAAACTTATTAACAATGTGGGGTTTTGTGGTAAAAAGTGGTGAAATATTTTATATTTTTGAAAAACAATAAACAAAAGTGGAATCATTAATAGGTACATACGAATGTAAAACGGATACCAAAGGCCGTATTATGCTCTCTTCTGGTTTAAAAAAACAGTTAGAAGGTGTTGTGCACGAGGGGTTTGTGTTAAAAAGATCTGTTTTTCAGTCTTGTTTAGAGTTGTATCCTATGAGTGAGTGGAATAAAATAATGTCTAAAGTGGCAAAGCTAAATCGTTTTGTGAAAAAGAATAATGATTTTATTCGTTTGTTTACTGCGGGTGTTAAACATATAGAATTGGATGCGTCGAGTAGGCTTTTGTTGCCAAAAGATCTATTGGGTTATTCCAAAATTAAAAAAGAAGTTGTCTTGTCTACCGCGGTGTCTATGATAGAGATATGGGATAAGGAGTTGTATGAGCATGCGATTAATGGTGCTGTTGATGATTTTGCAGAATTGGCAGAACAAGTTATGGGTGGTTTAAATTTAGAAGAAGATGAGTTATCATAATCCTGTATTGTTACAAGAAAGTGTAGATGCCTTAAGTATAAAACCTGATGGGGTTTATGTGGATGTTACTTTTGGTGGCGGAGGACATTCTAAAGAAATTTTAACTCGTTTAGGAGAACAAGGAAAGTTGTTTGCTTTTGATCAGGATCCAGATGCACATCTAAATGCGATTGAAGATGATCGTTTTACGTTGATTCCTCAGAATTTTAGATACATTCAACGATTCTTAAGATTTTACGGAGTAAGAAAGGTAGATGGAGTTTTGGGTGATTTTGGAGTGTCATCGCATCAGTTTGATGAGGCGGAAAGGGGGTTTTCTACTCGATTTGATGCTAAGTTGGATATGCGTATGGATCAGAAATCTGAAACGAGTGCCTATCATATCATTAATCATTACGAACAAGACGCGATTGCAAATATCTTATTTCAGTATGGAGAATTAAGAAACGGAAGAGCCATGGCTAAAACCATTGTGATGGCTAGAGAAGATAAAAAAATAAGTACAAGTTTTGAGTTAAAAGAGGTGTTGGCTCCATATTTACCTAAAGCCAAAGAGCATAAAATTTTAGCACAAATTTTTCAGGCTTTACGAATAGAGGTAAATGAGGAGTTGGAGGTATTAAAAGAATTTTTAACACAGATGCCAGAAATATTAACGGAAGAAGGAAGATTGAGTGTGATTTCGTACCATTCTTTAGAAGATCGATTGGTGAAAAGATTTATTCAGAAAGGAATGTTTGAAGGAGAGCCTGAAAAAGATTTTTATGGAAACTTTACGGTGCCTATGGAAAAAGTAGGGAAGTTGATTTTGCCTACTCCGCAGGAAATTAAATTAAATAATAGAGCTCGTAGTGCAAAGTTAAGAATAGCAAAACTTAAAAAATAATGGTAGGGGTATCCGATTTTTTTACCAGAATTTTAAAAGGAGACTTTTTAACAAAAGCAAACTCGTTTAAAAATTGGAAAGTTATTTTTTCGGTCTTAGGAATGTCTATTGTCATGATTACATGTGCACATCAAACCGATGAAAAGGTAATTAAGATAGCTGTTTTAACGAAACAAATACGAAAATTAAAAGCAGAGTATATAGACAGTGCTACAAAAGTCACTCATTTAAAAATGGAGTCGGCTATTAAAGGTAAAGTAGTACATCAAGGGTTAAAACCATCGGAAAAACCACCGGTTAAAATAGTTGTTAAAAAAGTAGAATAAACATTACGTTGAGTATCACAGAAAAAAATATAGTAAATAGGTTAGGTTGGGTTGTTTTAGTACTCACCCTTCTTTTTGTGGTCTTAGCAATTCGTGTAGGGTATATTCAGTCTGTAGAAGGTGCTTATTATCAAAAAATATCGAAACAAAGAACCATTAAAACAGATACTATTTTTGCAAATAGAGGAAATATTTATGCTACGGACGGAAATTTGTTAGCAACGACCATGTCTAAATATACGGTGAGATTGGATATGGTGACGATTAAAAATAGTGTTTTTGAAGAAAATATAAATGCGTTAAGCGATTCGTTATCGGTGTTGTTTGGTAGATCATCCTCACATTACAGACAGTATTTACGAAAAGCAAAGAGAAGAAAAAATAGGTATTTGTTATTGGCTAGAAATTTAGGGTATATAGACTATGTGCGTTTAAAAAGTTTTCCGATTTTAAATTTAGGACAATATAGAGGAGGAGTAATCACAGAACAAAAAAATGTAAGAGCAAGGCCTTTGGGAGAAATTGGAGTGAGAACTGTTGGGTATGCAGATTATAGAGGTCATGTAGGGATAGAAGGAGCTTATATAAAGTATTTAAAAGAGCATCATGGTTGGAGAAAAAAGCAAAAAATAGCGAAAGGACAGTGGAAGCCTATTAACGATAAAAATGAAAAAGAACCCAAAGATGGGAGTGATGTGATCACTACGATTGATGTCAATATTCAAGATATTGCACATCATGCATTGTTGGAACAGTTAGAAAAGTTTGAAGCAGACCATGGTTGTGTGGTCGTAATGGAGCGTAAAACAGGAGAGATTAGAGCCATTGCGAATTTGGGTAAAAATGGAGCTAGCGGAGGGTATTATGAAAAACGAAATTATGCAATTTACGAAGCTCAAGAACCTGGTTCTACCTTTAAGTTGGCTAGTTTGTTGGTAGGCTTAGAAGATAAAAAAGTAGATACAGGAAACGTAATAGACACGGAAAAGGGAAGAATAAAAGTTTATGGACGATCTATTATAGATTCTCATAGAGGGGGTTACGGAAAAATATCGTTGGCAAGAGCAATAGAGGTATCTTCCAACGTGGGGATTGCAAAAATGGTGATGCAAAATTATAAAAAACACCCTCAACAATTTGTAGACGGAATCAATAAGTTGGGTTTTGGTCGTAAAATAGGAGTACCAATAAAAGGAGAAGGAAAGCCTTTTATTCCAAACCCTAAGTATGTTAAAAGAGGAGATCCTAAAAGTTGGAATGGTCTTTCTCTGCCATGGATGGCTTGGGGGTATGGAGTAAAAGTAACCGCTTTGCAGTTGATTACTTTTTACAACGCAATTGCGAATGATGGTGTGATGGTAAAGCCTAAGTTTATTAAAGAGCTTAGGAATAATGGTACAATAGAAAAAACATTTGATCCTGAGGTCATCAATCCTAAAATAGCATCTAAAGAAACGATTAAAAAGCTTCAAACTATTTTAGAAAATGTAGTTAAAAGAGGAACTGGAGAAAAATTGTATGAATCTAATTTTTCTATGGCAGGTAAAACAGGAACATGTCAAACAGAATATTGGACAGGGAATACGCAGTATGTGTCTTCTTTTGCAGGTTTTTTTCCTGCGAACAATCCTAAGTATTCTTGTATTGTGGTGGTAAATAAACCGAACAAGCGTAAGGGGTATTACGGAGCTACCGTAGCTGCTCCAGTATTTAAAGCCATTGCACAAAAAATATATGCTAGTGATTTGCAAGAGAAAAAAGTAACGTTTACAAGTCCGGTATTGGCTATGGTAGAAGAAAGGCATCAAAAATTCCAGAAAGAAAACATTAAAGCAGAAAATTTAATGCCCAATGTAAAAGGTATGTCGGTAATGGATGCGGTTTCGTTATTAGAAAACAAAGGATTGCAAGTGGTAGTAACGGGAGGGTTGAGTTTTGTAAAAAAGCAATCCATAAGAAAAGGAGTTGGTTTGGTGAAAAATCAAAAAGTAACACTGTATTAGGTATGGAATTAAAAGAAATACTACAAAATGTTGAGGTGTTAAAGGTGATTCATGTAAAGGAATGGTCTTTAGACATTGCTGCCGTTGCTTTTGATTCTAGAAAAGTAGTAGAAGATACTTTGTTTGTAGCTCAGAAAGGAGTGCGTGTAGATGGTCATTTATTTATAGACAAAGCCATTGCTCTGGGAGCAAGCGTTATTGTTTGTGAAACATTGCCAACAGTAATGTTAAAATCTGTAGTATACGTACAAGTCAAAAATGCAGATCAAGCCTTGGCAATCATCGTTGCAAATTTTTACGATCATCCTTCAAAAAAACTCAAATTAATAGGAGTTACAGGTACCAATGGAAAAACGACTATTGCAAGTTTGTTGTATCAGCTTTTTACTTCTTTAGGGTATTCATCAGGTTTGTTGTCTACAGTTAAGGTAATGATTGGTCAAGAACAATTACCAGCTACGCATACCACTCCCAATTCTTTGGCAATTAACCAGTACCTAGCTCAAATGGTGGCACAAGGAGTTACCTATTGTTTTATGGAAGTAAGTTCTCACGGAATTCATCAAGCTAGAACGTACGGACTTCAGTTTGATGGAGGGGTGTTTACCAATATTTCTCACGATCATTTAGATTATCATAAAACATTTAGCGAGTATAGAGATGTTAAAAAAGCTTTTTTTGATGCTTTGCCAACACAAGCATTTGCATTAACCAATGTAGATGATAAAAATGGAAGGGTGATGTTGCAAAACACCAAAGCAGCTAAAAAAACATATGCCCAAAAAACGTTGGCAGATTATAAGGTAAAAGTCTTAGAAAAGAGTTTCTCAGGCATGTTGCTAACGATCAATCAGCAAGAAGTTTGGGTGCAATTGGTGGGAGATTTTAATGCTTCTAATTTAGGAGCTATTTATGGAGTGGCCCAAGAATTAGGGGTAGATAATTTGGATTTGCTAACCGCTTTAAGTCAATTAAAAAGTGTAGACGGTAGGTTTGAATATCAGGTTTCTAATACAGGTATTGTGAGTGTGGTAGATTATGCACACACCCCCGATGCTTTAAGAAATATTTTAAGTACCATACAAAATATAGTCTCAAACCAAGTAAATGTAATCACTGTAGTAGGTTGCGGTGGAGATAGAGATAAAGCCAAACGCCCTAAAATGGCCGCTATAGCAGCAAGCTTTAGTAGTCAAGTAATTTTAACGTCCGACAATCCAAGAACTGAAAATCCCGAAACGATATTGATGGAGATGGAAGTAGGTATAGAACCCACTCAAATGGCAAAAGTTTTAACCATTACAGATAGAAAACAAGCGATTAAAACAGCTTGTAAAATGGCAACAAAAGGAGATGTGGTTTTGGTGGCAGGAAAAGGACATGAAACCTACCAAGAAATAAACGGAGAGAGAACCTATTTTAACGATAAAGATACTTTACTAGAAACCCTTGAAATCCTAAAGAAATAATGCTGTACTATTTGTTTAATTTTTTAGAGAATGAATACCAATTAACGGGAGCGAGTTTGTTTCAGTTTATTACATTTCGATCTGCATTGGCTTTTATTTTGTCTTTGTTGTTGTCTACCATTTACGGAAAACGATTAATTAATTATTTACGCAGGCTCCAAATAGGAGAAACGGTAAGAGATTTAGGATTGGAAGGTCAGGTTCAAAAAGCAGGGACTCCTACGATGGGAGGAATTATTATTATTCTAGCGACCTTAATTCCAGTGCTGTTGTTTGCAAAATTAGAAAATATCTACATTTTTATTTTGATAGTAACCACTTTGTGGATGGGAGCCATTGGTTTTGTAGACGATTATATTAAAGTATTTAAAAAGGATAAAGAAGGGTTAAAAGGAAAGTTTAAAGTATTGGGGCAAGTAGGTTTAGGTTTGTTTGTAGGAATTATGTTTTATTTCCATCCTTCGGTAACCATGAAAGAAGAATTGCCTTTTTCAAAAAAAATAGCCAATACGCACTTGTTCGGAGAAGCTCATAAATCTGTAAAAACCACCATTCCATTTTTAAAAGATAATGAGTTTGATTATGCATCTTTATTAAGTTGGTTGGGTGAGAATGCAACAGATTACGCTTGGATTGTTTTTATCCCTGTGGTTGTTTTTATCATTACAGGAGTGTCCAATGGAGCCAACTTAACAGATGGAATAGATGGTTTGGCAGCAGGTTCTTCGGCAATTATTGTACTGGTGTTAGGGATTTTTGCATGGGTTTCGGGGAATATTATTTTCTCAGATTACTTAAACGTCATGTACATTCCAAATTCAGGAGAAATGACCATTTATATTAGTGCATTTGCAGGAGCTCTAATCGGTTTTTTGTGGTACAATACCTTTCCTGCACAGGTATTTATGGGAGATACGGGGAGTTTAACCATTGGAGGGATTATAGCGGTTTTGGCGATTGCGGTTCGTAAAGAATTGTTGATTCCAATTTTGGCAGGAATCTTTTTTGCAGAAAACATGTCTGTAATTATTCAGGTAGGATGGTTTAAATACACACGTAAAAAATATGGCGAGGGAAAACGAGTGTTTTTAATGGCACCGTTGCATCACCATTATCAGAAAAAAGGATTTCATGAGAGTAAAATCGTATCAAGGTTTTTAATTGTAGGAATCTTGTTAGCCGTGTTGTCTATTGTAACCTTAAAAATGAGGTAAATGAAAAGAGTTGTTGTTTTAGGAGCAGGAGAAAGTGGAGTAGGAGCAGCCATCTTAGCTAAAAAGCTAGGAATGGATGTTTTTGTGAGCGATGCTTCTAAAATTAAAGAAACATATGTAACTGTTTTAAAAGATTTGGAAGTTGATTTTGAGGCTGAAACACATACATTAGAATTGATTTTAAATGCGGATGTAGTGGTAAAAAGCCCGGGGATTCCAGACCATATTGCGTTGATAAAAAACATCAGAGCAAAAAATATTCCTGTAATTTCAGAAATAGAATTTGCCTCAGTTTATAGCCATGCAGAGGTAATTGGTATTACCGGTTCTAACGGAAAAACCACCACCACCATGTTAACACATCACTTGTTAAAAGAAGCAGGTTTTTATGTGGGAATAGCAGGGAATATAGGAGATAGTTATGCAGCACAAGTTGCTCAAGAAACCTATCAAAAATATGTGTTAGAGTTAAGTAGCTTTCAGTTAGATGGTATCGATCAATTTAAACCTCACATTGCGATTATTACCAATATCACTCCAGATCATTTAGATAGATACGACTATGATTTTGATAAATACATTGCATCAAAATTTAGAATTACCAAAAATCAACAAGCATCAGATTATTTAATTTATGATGCTGACGACCCTGTGGTAGTGGCAGGAATAAAATTA
>CALHCC010000114.1 GCA_937930675.1 uncultured Flavobacteriaceae bacterium | reverse complement strand
GCAATGTTTTCATTCTATAAACTACAGAATAAGACAAAAATAACATTTCGATAAATCCACCTAACTTTACATGAATTGCAGTAACCCCTAAAAATTTTAGACCTAATAGTTTTAATACATAATAATCAATTCCTAGAATAAGAATAAACACATAAGCCCAAACAAAAAACTTGGTAAAGATGTTTTTAGCGTATAAAATAACTCCAAAAATCCAACAAAGAATTAAAATAACAAATACCAAACATTCTATAATAATATAATACGTAAAATTTAACGTATAGATATATAAAAGATTAACAACTAATAAAGCAGATAAAAGCACCCAAGAATAACGAATACAATTTTTAAAATAATTTTTAGCTTGCAAATAACTTTCTGTAAAATAAACTCCTACAATAGCTACAATAACATGATCTATTGCTTGTAAGCGATCTAGCCATATTCCATCAACATTCCAAAACCTAAAAACGCCATCACTGATGAGAAGCCCTAAAGAAATAAAAAATAAAAACCCCGTATAGTATAAAAATGTGGTCTCTTTAAACGAAAAATAATAAAAGAGATTAATGGTTAGAATTACAAAAACAAAACCAAAATAAAAACCTATTAATAATAAATTATTTTGCTCTACATACTCAAATTCAGATTTCTCATAAAGCTGTATAGGAATATAAGCCTCTTTTTGTAATTTAATTTTTATAAAAGTTGTAGAATGGGCTGGTAATAAAAAAGTAAAAAACCTTTGATGTTGTTTTGGTAAGACTTTATTTTGATGACAAAAAGCGATTACTTGATTGAGGTGTCTATTTTTAAATTGAATTGTTTTAAGAGTATCTGTAGTAATTAAAAACCAATAATTCCCTTTCACAAAACCATTATTGATGGGTTTTTGAAAAGGTTTAAAAGTTTTTTTTTCAATGTCATTTACATCCAAATTACCACCTGCATCATAAAAGTAACTGATTTGTGAAAATGCAGTAATACAACATAATAAAAGGAATATTAAAAATAGTTTTAGTTTCATTAATAATTCATGTTCTTAGAGCTAAAGTAATTGTTTTTCAGAAATTAAAATACATCAATATTCTAGTCGTTAAAATAATTATGTAATTACAGAGTTTTTGTTTTTTTATTTAACGAGTAGATTCAAGCCATAAGTATAATATTATTTAAAATTCTTAGACTTTTTAAAAAAACTTACGGGATTGATAATGTCTTAATTCTGTATGAGACCTTTTATGATTTGGAACATCTTTAGTTTTGATCAATCTGGTGTAAAATTAGGAAAGGAAATGACAAAAATACTTTTAAAATAAAAAGTATTTCAATATTTTATAAAAGACTAATATTCAGCTGTTAGGCTTTTTTTTGGCACTTATCTTGATATTTAAAAAGAAACTCAATCTTTTATATCATGAAATCAAAAAAAAATCCTAATGAAAATTTAGAACAGTATAGCCGTGTTTTTACCTTACTCGGTTTGGTATTGTCTCTTTTCATCGCTTATCAGTTCATAGAACACAAATCGTACGCATCTAACAAACCTATACTCCACACTAGTTTTAAACCGCAAGAACCAGAGGAAGAAAAAGTAATTAATTTTACACACATCAAAGAAAAACCAAAACAAGTTGAAGCTCCTATTGTTACTGATAAACTTATTGAAGAACCAAAAACAAAAGCCGATGTATTAGACCCTAATCATGTAACTAAAGTAGATGATTTCTTAATAATTAAAGAAGCTCCTATAGCCACTACCGATAACGAACCTTTAGAAACCTTAACAGGAGAAGACATAGAACATTCTGAAGAATTTGAAGAGAAAGGTCCTGAGACCATAGATTTTATAGCTGTGGAGAATATCCCTGTATATCCTGGTTGTGAAAAGTACAAATATGATAAACTAAAATCTAAAAAATGTTTTAATAAAAAAATTAAAAAGTTCTTTGGTAAAAAATTCGATCCTTCCATTGCCAATGATTTAAATTTAACAGGACTTCAAAAAATTACCAGTCAATTTGTAATTGGTAGTGATGGAAGAATTACCACCGATATTAAAACTCGAAGTGCACACCCAGAATTAAGTAAACAGGTAGAAGATATCTTAAAAGAATTGCCCAAGATGGCTCCCGCTAAACAAAACGGAAAATCTGTAAATATGATATATACTTTACCTGTTAAATTTTTAGTTCAATAAAAAAAAGAACTCCCGGTTCTAAAGCAAGAACAGGGAGTTTTATATAAAATAAATACTTTTCTTATTTACTTAAATCTACTTTAGAAATACGTAATGTGTTTACATCTCCTTGTTCTAAAATTGGTGTAGAAGTTAAGTTTACTACTACATCTCCATCTGCTAAGTAACCACTATCAAAAGCTATTTGGTTTACTTCTCTAATAATATCTGTAGAATATGGTGTGTTTGGCTCATAATATCTACCTTTTACACCCCACATAATATTCATCATTCCTAACGTTCTCTTATCAGAAGAATAGGCTAATATTTGAGATTTTGGTCTTAATGCAGAAATTTGTTGTGCTGTGTATCCTGAATTGGTAATGGTAGAAATTACTTTTGCGTTAATATCTTCTGCCACTAAAGCTGCTTGATGACAAATTGCATTGGTAATCGCTCTATCAGAATTTGTATCTGGTTTTGGAGATTCTCTTGGTACTTCAATTAAACTAGAGTTTTCAACATCTAATATAATTTGTCTCATTACTTGAATTACTTCATTAGGGAAAGCTCCTACAGAAGTTTCTCCAGATAACATTACTGCATCTGCACCATCCATAATAGAGTTGGCTACGTCATTTACTTCAGCACGAGTAGGTACTGAATTCTCAATCATCGTCTCCATCATTTGCGTAGCAATTACTACAGGAATTTTAGCTTCTTTACATTTTCTTACCAACATTTTCTGAGCTAAAGGTACTTCAGACATCGGAATTTCCACTCCTAAATCTCCACGAGCTACCATAATAGCATCTGTATTTGCAATAATAGCATCTATGTTTTCTAATGCTTCTGGCTTTTCTATTTTAGAAATTACTCTTGTTCTGTACACAGAAGTATCAGAGTTCTCTCTAATTAGTTTATGAATATCATCTAAATCTGCAGGATTACGTACAAAAGATAATGCCATCCAATCTACATCTAATCCTAAAGCAAATTTTGCATCTTCTATATCTTTTTCTGTTAATGCAGGTAAAGAAATGTTTGTGTTTGGTAAGTTTACTCCTTTTTTAGATTTTAAAGGACCTCCTCTTAAAACTTTAGTAGTCACTAAATCGTCACCATTTGTTTCAGTAACTTCGAATAATAATTTTCCATCATCAACTAAAATTTTCTCACCTACTTTTACATCCTTAGGAAAACGTTGGTAGGTCATAAATGCTTTTTCTTGATCTCCTTCACACTTATCTGTTGTGAATTTAAAAACATCTCCAGGAGCTAATTCAACTCCTTCTGACATCACACCTACACGTAATTTAGGACCTTGCAAGTCAGCTAAAATAGCCACATTAAAGTCTAATTCTGTGTTTAATTCTCTAATGATATTAACATTGTTGGTTACATCATCATAATCAGCATGAGAAAAATTAATTCTGAAAACGTTTACTCCAGAAATCATTAATTCTCTTAGCTTCTCTTTCTTACCTGTTAAGGCAGGACCTAACGTAGCTACAATTTTGGTTTTTTTAGTCTGTGACATATTTTAAAAAATTAAGTATTCTTTATGGTTTAATTTATGAGTGTCCACCGAATACGCAGTAACAACCCCTTTTATTTGATTCACTTTTTGCAATAAAATTTTAAGACTCGAATCCAAGAAATCTCCTTGAATTTTTATCAAAAAATCTGCTTCTTTAACTTCTGGTTGCAAATATACATAAGAACTTGCAAAAGCCTCTTCTGTTTTAAACAAACCTAATGAATTTCCTTTAGGTGGACTTACTTTAAACTTATTACTTATTAAATACCAATCGATTAAATTTTTAGCATCCTGAAATTCAAATACAGAAAAAAAAGCTTTTTTGCTCTCTATCACATAATCTGGATCTGGATGAATTCTTGTAAAATTAAAATTAATTTGATGGTTTAATAAATATGCTAATTTATAATCTTCTAACGTTGTATGTATCCCGATTATTCTATAATCTGGCTCTTCAAAATTACAAAGTGTTAAAAAATTAGCCGCCATAATAACTACGTATTTATACGTAAAAATTCAAGAAACGAATTTAACAAATTGTGTGCAATCTAACATTATGTTTACAACAATAAAACGCAAACGTTATCGTAAAGTTTACATTTCTGACTGAAATGCGTAATAGGCTCTTTTTGCAGCCATCTCTTCTGCTCTTTTTTTAGAAGTAGCTCGTCCTTTAGAAATTACTTTATCATCTACCAACAGCTTAACACTAAAATGTCTTACCGATTGGTTTCCAGAATCTTCGTAATTCACAAATTTTAACGCTTTTTTATTTTTTTGAGACCATTCTATTAACACTCCTTTGTAGCTTGTTATTTTACCTTCTAGCTTTTCTATATCTACATAAGGAGCAATTACTTTTTTCGTAATAAACCTTACGCAATACTGATAGCCTCTATCTAAATAAATAGCTCCTATTAAAGCTTCGAATAAATTACCATGAATGTTGTTTCCCATTTTAGATTTAGAGATTTTTGTTTCTAAAAATGTTAACAAACCTAAATCTTTTCCTAGTTCATTTAAATGATTTCTACTTACTATTTTAGATCTCATTTGAGTTAAATATCCTTCGTTAGCTTCTGGAACTTCCTCAAATAAATAAGCAGCTATAATAGAACCTAATACAGAATCTCCTAAATACTCTAATCTTTCGTAATTAACAGGATTTCCCTTTTCATCTTTTAATTGGATAGAACTATGGGTAAAAGCTGTTTTATAAGGAAACAATTTTTTGGGTGCAAAACCTATTGTTTTTTTCATTTGGACATAAAAAATCTCGTCCGATGACGAACGAGATTTCTTTATATTTTTAAAAAACTTCAAAAGTATTAGGCTTCTAATTTTTTAAACAACACACATGCATTGTGCCCTC
>CALHCC010000113.1 GCA_937930675.1 uncultured Flavobacteriaceae bacterium | reverse complement strand
CATTGGAAAATTTCGTAACAACAAAACATTCACACCATACTTTTGTTCGTAATAATTTACAATAGAATTAGATACCGTAAACACATGTTTTAACTTTGGGAAAATATATTGTTCTATGGTTAACCATATTTTTTGAACGCTTGGTCTGTGAATTAATTCTGGAACCTCAGTAAACAATTCGTGGCTATCGTATACTATTGTTTTTTGGAGGAATTTAGACACTAAAAAATTGGACAACAACGTATCTAAATCATTCGCCAATAACACATCTTTTTTAACAAAAAGCAATAACAAGAACAACCTTACATTGTATTCAGCATAAAACAAAGGACCTTTTGTAAACAGCAATTTCATTCTTGTTACTTTGTAAGGTCTGGTGATAGGTAAACTGTTTTTTAATTTTCTACCTATTAAATGAATGTTAAAACCCATTGTTTGCAACGTATTACAAACCTTAGCTACTCGTTGATCTGTAACCAAATCGTTTGTAACAGAAACTACTATTGTTTTCAACTTATTGCAATTTATAGATTAAAACTATTCACGGGTACGTTCTTTATCTTTTAAAATTTCTATGCCCTTTTGCATAATTAAAGAATTAGGAAAAGTAATTAATTGTTCTTGATCTGTTTTTATAAAAAAATAAAATCCTGTAATATCCACTACCTCTCCTACCAGTTCAAAATCTTTGTCTAATATTCTAATTCTACTCCCTATTCGTACAGGATGATTGAAAAATAAAATAGCACTTGCCGTTAAATTAGACAGTAACGACCATTGTGCAAAAAAACCAACTCCCAAAACAGCAAGTACCGAAGATATAAAAATAGAAATTTTATTAAAATCTACTCCCCATATCACCGCTAACAACGCTCCAAGAACTAGGTATACGATTAAATAAGTAAGTATAAAAATTATTTTTCTCCTATTCGCATCAATCGCCTTTACAAAACTGAATTTTTTAATCGCTTTTTTAATACTTGTAATAACAACTACAACAAATACTACAATGAGAGCACTAAATAAAAGTTCGTATTTAAACGTTTGTAAATTTTCCATCTTTTATTTTTTTGAATCAATATTAAAGAACTCTATGTAGTTTTTCGAACAATAGTGTTTTTAATTGGGTATAACTCATTACTTCTTGCAAAGCTTCAACTCTTTTTTCTTCTACCGTTACTTCTCCCATGAGTTCTTTTACTTTTTGCTCAATTAACACACGCCTCATGTTTAAAATAGCATCTTGCACTAATTTTTGTAGCACATCTGTTTTTCTAGTCACTTCTATTTCTTTAGATTCCCAATCACTTAATACATGGTGTTCATCATCCATTAAAATGTTGGTTACTTCTAAGGCTATTTGTTGATCTTCATGACTTGTTAATCTCTCTAAAAGTAATTTTTCTTCTTGATTTAATTGATGGCTTAGTTCTTTGTATATTTTTTGAAATAACGGATTCGAAAATTCAATTTCATCGTCTTGCAATTGCAAATACAACTCGTGTGCTACGGTATTTTCGTACTCTTCTTTTACCATAACTACCTTTCCTTTTTTATCGTGTTCTTCTACCCAATCGATAAACGTAACGGTATGATTTCCGTACAACAATAAGATTTTAATAATTTCTCGTTCGTACAAATCCAACGAATTTGCCTTACTCCCACTTTTTATAGCTGTTGCTTCTTGAGGAATAGTTATTCCTTCTTGAGCAAGCATCATGGCTTGGTATGCTTCCTCATCAGGCATGTCTGATGGAGCTGTTTGGGGAGCTGTTTTTACTGCTTGTTTTTTAGAAGCTGCAATTCGCATGTTCGCTTCCCCTTTAGACACTGATTTTTTATCAGCATCTCTTGCTTTCTTGTCTAACATTTGAGCCAACTCATTAAACAAAACCGTTTCAGAAATATCCATCATACGTGCACATTC
The DNA here is from genome assembly GCA_937930675.1 of uncultured Flavobacteriaceae bacterium. GTDB lineage: Bacteria > Bacteroidota > Bacteroidia > Flavobacteriales > Flavobacteriaceae > Wenyingzhuangia. Next base: position 8,893 of record CALHCC010000113.1, on the reverse strand, counting down.
CTGTATATATACTTCTTGTTTAATGCTATCTGGAATTTTAGAAATACTTAACACAATATCTCTAATCAATCCTGCTTTTTTAATCGGATCGTTCTGAGCTTCTGTTAGCAGTAAAGAAACTTTAAAACTTATAAAATCTTGTTGGTTATTTTCTAGATGATCTTTTAGTTCTTCCGTGTTTTTTTTCTTAGCAAAAGAGTCTGGATCTTCTCCATCAGGAAATGTGACTACTTTTACATTCATTCCTTGTTCCAAAATCAAATCAATCCCTCGTACAGATGCTCTAAGTCCCGCAGCATCTCCATCAAAAAGCACGGTCATGTTAGGAGTTAATCTTTTCACCAACCTTATTTGATCTGGTGTTAATGCCGTACCAGAAGACGCTACCACGTTGGTAATTCCTTTTTGATACAGAGATATTACATCTGTATATCCTTCTACCAAATAACAATTATCATCTTTAGAGATGGTCTTTTTAGATTGATACAATCCGTACAAAACACTACTCTTGTGGTAAATTTTGCTTTCCGGAGAGTTTAAGTATTTAGCCGCTTTTTTATCATTGGTGAGAATTCTACCTCCAAATCCTAAAACACGCCCTCCCATACTGTGTATTGGGAACATCACTCGTCCTTTAAACCTATCAAACTGTTTTCCTCCTTCTTTTACAATGGTAAGTCCTGTGCTTTCTAAATACTGTAAATCGTATCCTTTTTGCAAAGCTTCATCCGTAAAAGCAGTCCAATCATCTAAACAATAACCTAATTTAAAGGTTTCTATCATATCATCACTAAACCCACGTTCTTTAAAATAACTCAACCCAATCGCTTTTCCTTTTTGGGTTTTTAACATGGTGTTGTGAAAATAATCTTGTGCATATTTAGACACCAAATACATACTTTCTCGTTCATCAGCAGCTTCCTTTTGCTCATCGGTTTGCTCTGTTTCTTCAATAACAATATTGTACTTGTCTGCTAAATAACGTATGGCTTCTGGATACGAAAAATGCTCGTGTTCCATTAAAAAAGAAATGGCATTTCCTCCTTTTCCTGTACTAAAGTCTTTCCAAATTCCTTTTACAGGAGACACCATAAAAGACGGAGTTTTTTCGTCTACAAACGGACTTAATCCTTTAAAACTACTTCCCGATTTTTTTAAAGCAACAAATTCACCTATTACTTCTTCTACTCGGGCAGTTTCAAAAACACGATCTATGGTTTCTCTTGATATCAATTTACTTCAATTTTACAACAAAGATACATATTGAAACTTTAGTGATTTCAATAGATCCTTTAAAGATAAAAAACAACACCGTTATACTAAAAAACAAAGCTTTTACTAACTTAAGTTATTTTTTAAAATGATTATTGTTTAAAATTTTTATATTAGTGGTAAAATAAAATTTCATAAAAATGAGCAAATTCGACGAAAAATTAGAACTTTACACTACAGAATTTAAGAAAACATTACCTAGTGAATCTTTAGATGCAGATTTTTTAAAAAAAGTAACTAAAGGATTAGGACCTAGTATTTACAATGCGGATGCTAGTAAAGTATCTGGTTCTGACGAAAAAGAATTAGAAACTGTTAAAAAGAACTTTTTAATTAAAAAGCTAGGTTTAACAGATTCTCCAGCTTTAGATGAAGCAATTAACGAAGTAATTGAAAAATTAGGAAAATCTAATAGAAACAAATACAGAGCTATTGTTTATTATTTATTAGCTAAAAAGTTTAATAAAGAAGAAATTTATAATTAAAATAATAAAGACACATGTTAGATAGTATCATAGATGCCGTAAAAGGAGAGGCAGTAGAGGCCTTAACAAGTAAATTAGGATTAGGTGGAAGTCAGATAGATTCTGTATTATCTAGCTCTAAAGAAGCTGTAGAAAAAAGTATTTCTGAAGAAGCAAGTAGTAATGGAGTGGATACTTTATTAAACTTATTTTCTGGAAACGATAACAGTAGTGCAGCAAATAGTCTTTTAAGTGGTTTGGGTGGAAATTTAGTTTCTAGCTTAACTTCTAATGGATTTGAATCTGGACAATCTTCTCAAATTAAAGACATTATTTTACCATTAGTTGTAAACTTTATTTCTAGCAAAGTAGGTGGTGACTCCTCTAATTTAACTGGTTTGTTAGGAGGTTTAGCTGGTGGAAAATCTGACGGATTGTTAGGTAACATTGGAGGTAGTTTATTAAAAGGACTATTTAAATAAATTTTTAAAAACTTTTAAAAAAGGAAATAAACTTTCGAGTTTATTTCCTTTTTTTGTTTTATCAAACATCAAGATCATATGTCTATAGAAGCATTTAAAACCGCAATTAATACCAGCTATACCTTTAAACACGATTCTATTATAGTAGGAACCGGAATGTATCAACAAGAGGGAGTTCCTGATGCTCATATCAAAATCCCATTAAAAACATTAAACAGACATGGATTAGTAGCGGGTGCTACAGGTACTGGTAAAACCAAAACACTACAAGTAATTGCAGAACAATTGTCCTTAAAAGGAATTCCTTCGCTATTGATGGATATGAAAGGAGATTTAAGTGGAATTGCTCAACCTGGAGTTTTAAACAAGCATATTACCAAACGACACAATACTATTAATCTTGATTACCATCCACAAGGACTACCTGTAGAATTCCTTACCTTGTCTAAAAGCTACGGAAGCCAATTAAAGGCAACCATTACAGAGTTTGGTCCTTTGTTAATTAGTAAAATATTAGACCTAAACGGAACACAATCCGGGATTGTATCTTTAATTTTTCAATACTGTGAAAATGAAAACATTCCTTTATTAGACATTAAGGACCTTAAAAAAGTATTGCAATATAGTATTGATGAAGGAAAAGACGAATTGGCTAAAGAATATGGTAGAATTAGTAGTGCTTCTGTAAATACGATTCTTAGAAAACTCATTGAAATTGAACAACAAGATGCGGACTTGTTTTTTGGAGAAACCTCTTTTGATACTCAAGATTTAATTCGACAAGAAAACGGAGAAGGAGTTATTTCTATTCTTAGATTAGATGATATTCAGGACAAACCTCAACTGTTTTCCACCTTTATGTTAGGACTATTGTCCGAAATTTACAAAACGTTTCCTGAGCAAGGAGACAAAGATCAGCCTGAATTGGTTATTTTTATTGATGAAGCTCATTTGATTTTTAAAGATGCCAGTAAAGCATTGATCGACAAAATAGAGAGTATAGTAAAATTAATTCGCTCCAAAGGAATTGGATTATTTTTTGTAACGCAAAACCCTAGTGATTTACCCGATGCGGTATTAAGTCAATTAGGTTTAAAAGTGCAACACTCGCTAAGAGCATTTACGGCAAAAGATAGAAAAGATATTAAACAAACAGCACAAAACTACCCTAATTCTGAATTTTACGAAGTAGATGAAATTCTAACTCAAATGGGAATTGGAGAAGCTTTGGTCACTGCACTCAACGAGAAAGGGGTCCCTACAGAACTAAGTCATACGTTATTAAGAGCTCCAGTAAGTAGAATGGGGGTTTTAACTCAAAGTGAGATTAAAGAGGTAGTTAAACATTCTAAAATAGCGACTAAATACAATACTGAAGTTGATAGAGAAAGTGCTTATGAAATTTTAACTAAAAAAATAGAACGCTCACAACAAATAACTGAGAAAGAAACACCTAAAAAAAATACACAAAAAAGAAAAACATCAGCCCCTAAAGAAGAACCCGGTATGGTAGAAACGCTAAGTAAAAACACCATGATAAGACAAATTGGTAGAACGATTTTTAGAGAATTAACCAAAGGAATTCTTAGAGCTTTAAAAAAATAGCAAATAGCTTATTTTAAAAAACAAAATCCCCTAAAATATCTTTTTAGGGGATTTTGTTTTAATTAATTAATCTCAATATGCTAACTCGCAGACTTCAACTGCTTCATCATTGTTTTACTCAATTTATTTTCAGCATAGTCTTTTGTAACTTCAAAAGAAGTACTATCTGAACTTGGCATCTCAAACATCGCATCTGTAAAAATAGCTTCGCATAAAGATCGTAGACCTCTAGCTCCCAATTTATATTCAATTGCTTTTTCTACAATATACTCTAAAGCTTCATCGTTTACAGTAAACTCAATACCATCCATTTCAAACAACTTGGTATACTGTTTAATTAATGAGTTTTTAGGCTGTGTTAAAATAGCTCTTAATGCTTTTTTATCTAATGGAGTCATGTAGCTTAATACTGGCAAACGACCTATAATTTCAGGGATCAACCCAAAATTCTTTAAATCGGTAGGAATAATGTATTGCAATAAGTTTTTCTCATCAATATTATCCTCACTTAAAGAAGCTCCAAACCCTACGGCTTGTCTATTCAAACGATTACTAATTACACGTTGTATACCTGCAAAGGCTCCTCCTGCAATAAATAAAATATCTTTGGTATTTACCTCTACAAATTTTTGATCGGGGTGTTTACGTCCTCCTTTAGGAGCCACATTTACCACCGTACCTTCTAACAACTTTAACAAAGCTTGTTGTACTCCTTCACCAGAAACATCTCTTGTAATGGATGGATTGTCTCCTTTACGAGCAATTTTATCAATCTCGTCAATAAAAACAATTCCTCTTTCTGCACTTTCTACATCATAATCTGCTGCCTGAAGCAATCTACTTAAAATACTCTCTACATCTTCTCCCACATACCCTGCTTGTGTTAACACCGTAGCATCTACTATAGAAAAAGGTACGTTTAACATTTTTGCAATGGTTTTTGCAATTAATGTTTTTCCTGTTCCGGTATCTCCTACCAAAATCATGTTACTTTTTTCTATTTCTACTTCTTCTTCAAGCGTATCAGGCTGAGTTAATCTTTTGTAGTGATTGTAAACCGCTACTGCCATTGTTTTTTTAGTTTGATCTTGCCCAATAATGTATTGATCCAAAAACTCCTTAATTTCTTTTGGCTTTTTAACTTCTAAATCTGAATTTTTACCAGTTTCTATTTCTTCTATTATTTCTTCTGATAAAATTCCGTGAGCTTGAGACACACAACTATCACAAATATGTGCATCTACCCCAGCGATTAGCAAATTTGTTTCTTCCTTCTTACGCCCACAAAAAGAGCACTCCATTCCTTCTTTTGACATTCCTTAATTTTTATCTGTAATTGCGGCTAAATCTTATTTGTTTCTTGATAAAATTTCATCTACCATCCCATAAGCTTTGGCTTCTTCTGCCTTCATCCAATAATCTCTATCAGAATCTTGTTCTACTTTTTCAAAAGACTGCCCAGAATGATTAGAAATAATGGTGTACAACTCTTTTTTTAACTTGTTAATTTCTCTCACCGTAATTTCCATATCCGTTGCTTGTCCTTGAGCACCACCTAAAGGTTGATGAATCATCACTCTAGAATGTGGCAATGCAGATCTTTTTCCTTCGGCTCCAGCACACATTAGCACAGCTCCCATACTGGCTGCCATTCCTGTACAAATAGTAGCTACATCTGGCTTAATAAATTGCATGGTGTCATAAATTCCTAGTCCTGCATACACTCCTCCTCCTGGAGAATTAATGTAAATAGAAATGTCTTTACTTGCATCTACAGATTCTAAAAACAACAACTGAGCTTGAATAATATTCGCTACCTGATCGTTAATTCCTGTTCCTAAAAATATAATTCTGTCCATCATTAATCTAGAAAAAACATCCATTTGAGTAATATTCAACTGGCGTTCTTCCATAATATAAGGAGTAACTGAACTAACTATTTTATCATAATGAGTACTACTAATTCCATGATGTTTGGTAGCATACTTCTCAAATTCTTTTCCGTAATTCATATATCGTGTTCTTAAGATTTACAAAAGTAAATATAGTAAAGTAAAATATAACTAGCACAGTACTAAAAGTCGCTAATCTATAATATGTTTAAATGATTTTGTTATTTTTGTTTAGAGCTTCCTCAAAAAGCATCTTTAACACGCAAACTTTTATAATGAAAAAACTTATTTTCTTATTCTTACTCTCCAGCTTTACGCTTTCTATCGCTCAAACAAACAAACCCACCACGGAATCCTCTGAACCTCTATCTGAGCAATTTAAAGCATTGTATAAAAAATCTAGCACCTATAAAGAATATAAAGTAGTGTTAATTGCAAAATACAACGCATTAAAAAACAATGTAATCGATTCTATTGATGCTCAAAAAAAATTGGTAAAAGAAAAAGACATTACCATTCAGCAAAACAATAGTGAATTAAAAAAATTAAAACTACAATTATCTGATTTACAACAACAGCTACAAGAATCCATCATAGAAAAAAACAAACGTTCTATTTTTGGAATGGCTGTAGAAAAATCGGTTTTTTCGTTTATTATTATTCTTACCTACCTTATTCTTATTCTCTTAACGGTATTTTTTGCTTATCAGTTTAAACAAAACATATCTTCTACTAAAAAAGCCATTCGCGATCTTAAAGGTTTAGAACAAGAATTTGAACAACACAAAAAAACATCATTAAAACGTTTTCAGGAAGTAAACAGAAAATTACAAGACGAACTTAACAAAAACTGGAAAAAAGAAAAATAAGGATTCTCTAATAAACAAGTTCCTTACATGTTGTTTTGCATATCTTTGCCTTAGAAAACAGGAACTATGTCTTTTGAAAATTTAAATCTCAACAATCAACTCCGCAATGCCATTAGTGATTTAGGCTATACGGAACCTACTAAAATACAAGAACAGGCTTTTTCTAGCATTATGTCTGGTAGAGATGTTGTGGGGGTAGCACAAACAGGTACAGGTAAAACATTTGCGTATTTACTCCCTATTTTACGTATGCTACCGTATTCCGAACAAAAGCATCCTAGGGTTTTAATTGTAGTTCCTACCAGAGAATTGGTCGTTCAGGTATTGGATGCTTTAGACAAATTAACACCTTACATAAACGTTAGATACGGTGGAATTTACGGGGGAGCTAACATCAACAAACAAAAAGACATGATTCACCATGGTTTAGATATTTTAGTATCTACGCCAAGAAGGGTGATTGATTTAGGAATGTCTGGAGCTTTAAAATTAAAAACTATTCAAAAATTGGTGATTGATGAGGTTGATGAAATTTTTAACCTAGGTTTTAGGTTGCAATTGGTAGATATTATTGATTTGGTTCCTAGAAAAAAGCAAACCATTCTATTTTCTGCTACCATGACAGAGGAGGTAAAAACGTTAATTAACGATTTTTTTAACAATCCTATTAATGTAGAAGCAGCAGCATCGGGTACACGGTTAGAAAACATTGAACAAATGGCTTTTGAAGCACCTAATTTCTACACCAAAATAAATTTACTAAACCATCTTTTACAAGAGGATGAAGACATGTCTCGCGTACTGGTGTTCATCAAACACAAATATTTAGCCGACTTGGTATTTAACGAGATACAAGGAATGGCTGAGTATCCCGACGATAATTTTGCTTTAATACATTCCAACAAAACTCAAAATTATCGTTTGCGTTCTGTAGAAAATTTTAAAGCAGGAAAGCACCGAGTATTAATTACTACCGATGTATTGTCTAGAGGAATGGATATTCCCGGAATAACCCATGTCATTAATTTCGATTTACCAAAAGAAGCAGAAGCCTACATGCACAGAATAGGTAGAACAGGTAGAGCCGAAAATGAAGGTTTTGCAATTTCTTTTATCACGGAAAGAGATACTGAAATTGTTGCTGAAATAGAAACATTGATGGACTACGAGATTCCTAAATACGGAATGCCCGATTCCATTTATATTGAAAGCAGATTGTTAGAGGAAGAGGTAGAAAAAGAAGACATTACTCCCTACCAAAAACTGGGTTCTAAAGAATTTGCTCCCGGTCCTTCTTTTCACGAAAAATCCGAGAAAAACAAAAAAGTGAATTTAGGAGGTAGCTACCGAAGAGAAATCGCCAAAAAGTATAAAAAACCTCAACGAAGAAGGCCTAAAAAATAAAAATCGTTGCGTTTTGCTGAATACTATCTCATCCCAAAAAAGAGTCTAAGCTAAAAAGATGATTTTTAAAACACTTGATCTACAACAAATTCTCTTTCGTTAAACCAAAAATGGTCTCCACCTTTTTTACCTAACAATTGTTTTCCAATGGGAGAGTTAATAGAGAGTACCATAACAACAACTCCATCTACCATTAATCGCCCTATACTACTCGCTAAAAAATAACAATTGCCATTAACAGATACCAAACTGCCCACTCCTACCACTTTTGTAGTTAGGTTGTTTATTTTAGCAATGGTGTTTTTTTGCGTTAATACGGTTTGGTATTGCTGCCCTAATTTTTCCATTTCTAACTGCAACATGGCACGACCTGTTTCGTGTTTGTCTCCTGCAGAACTTTTAGCTTCTGACAACAAATCAATTTTATAATTGTCTAATGTTTTTTGAATGTTTTCTAGTTTTTTATCAACTATGTTTAAACAGGCTTGTTTTATTTTTTCTTTATCCATTGCTTACAAATCCAATTTTAATTGAATGTACTGTTTTATACTTTTAGGGTCTTCATTATTTAAATTGGCTATAGAAACCCCTAACAATCTCACCGAATTCTCTAATTTTTGTTGATACAACAATTGTTGAATTATAGGAAAAATTTCTGTTTTAATCCCCACATAACTATCCAATGTTTTGCTCCTAGTAGTTTGTGTAAAATCACTGTACTTTATTTTTAGGGTGATGGTTTTTCCTTTTACACTGTTTTTTTGTAACCTATTTTCAATTTCTGCACAAAGCGTTTCTAACTTTTCTAAAATAAATATTTCCGAAGTTAAATTCTCTAAATACGTGTGTTCTGCTCCTACAGATTTTCTGGTGCGTGATGGTTTTACAGGACTGTTGTGAATTCC
>CALHCC010000112.1 GCA_937930675.1 uncultured Flavobacteriaceae bacterium | reverse complement strand
TGTTACGTTAATTCCTAATGGAGTTAATCCTAATAAATTGGTAATCCAAATAAAGAAAAACACGGTTAATAAGAACCCCATAAATTTACGGTATTTCTTTTCTCCAATATTAGGCCTTGCAATTTCGTCTCTTACAAAAAGTACTAAAGGTTCTAATATTCTAGCAACTCCTGTTGGGATAGGTCCTTTTTTATATCCATTTGCTAAACTTACAAATAGCAAGAACATAATAATTGAAATTACTATAATTGAAAACACATTTTTAGTAATAGAAACATCTAAAGGATGTATATGATGTCCATGTGCATCTTCTAATACATTTCCGTGAGCATCTGCGTTGTAAATTTTACCGTGTTGTAAAACGTAGTTTTTATTTCCTTTAGAAACTACTTTTTCTCCGTGATGAAACTCTGATGACATAAATATTTTTAACCCTCCATCAATTAAAATTACTGGTAAAGAAAACCCGTAGTGATGTCCTGTCTTTTCATCTGAAAAGAAAACAAAATCGTGAGCGTCTGCTAAGTGATGTTGAGAGTAGGCTGTAATTTCTTCTGGAGTACTAATTCCATCATTCGATCCAGTTGTATGATGAGATTGATGTCCTGTAGTATGACTTTTAGCCTGGTGATGTGTTGTTTCTTGATGGGAATGTCCCTCATCGTGATGCTGATCATCGTTTGCCTGACTTGTAAACGGTATCAATGCTAACATGAACACCACTAAAACCTTTAGATTTAATTTTACTATCATTCTCTCTGGAATATTGATTGTTTTCAAAATTTGTGCAAATGTAAACAATAATTTAAAATATCTATAAGTTTTGAACACGTAATTACGTAAAAAAAACAAGACTTAGTCTTTTTTAACGATTTTAGCTAAATCACTAATTTTTAAGAGTTTTACAATAAAAATTTGTTCCATTATTAAATTAATCACAAATGGAATAAATAACACCAAAGCTTCTTTTCTTTCAATCTCTCCTAAGTGATTGGTTGGATTTAAAACAAAAAATAAAATTATAATTTTTACCACGCTTAGACCTATAAAAATAAATCCTATCTGACTTTCAAAATCTTTGTTTAGAAAAGAGACTGCAACACAAATACTTAAAGATAGTAAAGCGTTTACCAAATATGAAATAGGAATACTTACCAGAGTTGCTTGACTTGGAATTTCTGCGGAAGCATTTAAAAAAAAATGTATTGCAAAGACAATACTATTAATTAATAAGAAAACGGAGATGTTTTTAACAGTAGTCATTTAGGTAGGTTATTCGTTATTTAGCTTATTTAATTGTCTCGTTAAATTCCAAATAAAAATAATTAATGAAACAATAATTAATAAAAGAGTCCCCCAAGGCTTTTGAAATTGGTAATAAACATCTATCTTCTCACCTAATAACGATGACAAATACATAGTAACTCCCAACTGAACTCCTACTCCAGAAAATTTAAGAAACTTCCGAAATGTTCTTTTCTTGTGATTTTGTTTCATGAGTAGACTTTATGTTTAACTCTTTAATAGAACTTAACATTCTACAGTTCGCATTAAAAACAGCACCAGGCTCTACTGTTAAACTCTCCATAAATACATCTCCAGACATATTTGCTGTAGGTTTTAAGCACAATGATTTTTTAACCTCTAAATGTCCTTCAAACACTCCTTCAATATCTGCATTCACGCATTTCACTTTACCTATTACCTTTCCTTCAGGTCCAATAATAATTTTTCCAGTAGTTACCACATCTCCTTCAATGGTACCATCAATTCTAAAATTTCCTTCGGACTCTATAGTACCTCTAAAAACTGTTTTTTTAGAAATCCTATTTCTTTCTAAAATCGAAGACTCTTGCATACTGTTAGATTTCTTTTTTTCTGAACTAAACATAATAAACTAAATATTTCTAAAACACTATTCTATTCTCTAAAACTAATTATTAAGTATATCTTCTGCTTTTTTAGCTTCTACTGTGTTTGGATATCTTAATGTTATATCTTTTAACAATTTGTAATATACTTTTTCTCCTTTTGTTTTTGCTTGTATATATGCATTTAACAAAGCATATTTAGCAGCTAGAGGACTGTCGCTGTATAATTTTAAAGCTTCATTCATTTCTTTTGTAGCTGCCTCTATAGAATTCACAGTGTACAAATCGTAAATTACTTCATAACACTCTTGGTATGCGTTTACTTCTTTACTTGTATCTGAATTCTCTGTATTGGTTACCAAACCTGTAAAAGAAGAATTTGGAAATTCCGACACCAATTTATTCCTGTAAACATTCGCTTTTTCTATATCTCCTGTTTCATCAAAAATTTTGAACAACCTATAGTAAGCTCCTATTTTTAGATCCTTTCTAGGATCAAAGTTTATTAATTTATCTAACTTTTCTACGGCCAATTCTTTTTCTGACAACTGTGTGTAGTAGGCATTTCCTAATTCATAATAATTTAAATTTCTAAGTTTAGCGACACTATCTAAAAACTTAGGATTTTTATTAATCTGATTGATGTAAAATGCTGTTTTGTATTTACTATTAACTGTGTTTTCTTTCGTTATTGTTTTACCTTTTTTACGAGTTAAATTATTTTTACGTCTTAAGGATGTAACATACCAATTACTACTTCTTATAGTAATTCCCCACAAATCTAAAAAAGCAGTTTTTCCTTTGGTTCGTTCCGTATTATTATAAAAGTACCAGTCTGTATTGTCATCAAAGGCAATTTTATTCAGTTTTACTAACTGTTTTGCTTGTTTTATTCGTTCTTGTTTTTCTTGTTCTTTTATTTTTTTAATATGAGCTTCAAAAAACACATTGGCCATTTCGTTGGTAAAAGTTGCAATTTTCAATAGACTATCGTGTTTCTTAGCTTGTACTTCTGTAGCTACTATTTTCTCTAAACTTTTAGACTTTCTTAAAATTCTAATCACCGTTTTCGATTTTTTATTTTCGGCAACTTCCACCAAACTATCGTAATACGATTTTGCTACTGGATACTTTTTTTCATCATAAGAAATATCTCCTAATTTTTCATAAGAAAGCAACTGTTGTGGTACATCTGCCACAGAACTTTGTATGGATTCATTAAAAAAATGTTTAGCCAACTCAATAGAGTCTGTTGCCTCGTATATCAATCCTTTCTCATAAAGTAACTTCCCTACGTAGGGTCTATTTTTGGTAATAAAAATTAATTTATTAATCTCTTTTAAAAACTGCTCTGTAGACAATTCGTCTATATGATTGTTAATTTTCTCTAATTTCGATTGAATTTTAAATTTATACAAGCCTTTAGGCATTTCTATCACTTTATTAAAAGCTTTATCAGAAGCCTCTATATCTCCCTGTTTTGCGTAAGCTTGCCCTAAAATAAATGTCAGCCTTGAAGCTACAGAACCTTTTTCTAGTTGTTTAGAGGCTATTTCTAAATGTTCTATAATAGCATCTAAACTATCTTTGCTTTTTTCTAAAGCCATGATTACTCCTATCTCTGCTTGTTGTCTAGCTTCTGGAGATAATCTTGGAGATTGTAACAACCTTTCTAAGGCTCTTTTTCCAAATTCTACATTTCCTAAATGAATATTAGTCTTTGCTCTCCAAATAACAGTTTCGTAAATAAGACTTGCTCTTGGATAATTTTTAATAATGTATTCAAAAGCTTCTAAAGCAGGACCAAATCTTTTGGTATAATACCTAGACTTCCCTAATAATAAATAAGCTTCATCTATCTGGCCATTTCTCTCTTCTCCCCCAATCAACATAGAGTGTTTTTGAATGGCTTTTACGGCTTTTTCTTCTGCTCTTTCAAAATCTGCTTGCCCAATAGGTGCTACCTCTTCTCCAAACTTTTGTTTGGCATAAAAACTAAAAGGTTCTATTGGTAATAGTTCTCTATAATCGTCTTTAAATGTTTTTTCTACTTGATCTAAACCTTTGTCATACGCTAATTTTCCATTATAAAAAACATTGTATTTGGTTACCAAACCATGATAGTTTCTGTTTAAAAACCTGTTTTTTTTAGTACTACAAGCAACTACTAAAAAAATTAAAAAGAAATATAATATACGTTTCACAAAAAATAAAGACTAAATCATTAATGATATTTATAGCACAAATATAACGTTCTAACTATAAAGGAATTGTACTTATGCTATAAATCTATTTATATTTTTAGATTATCCCATCTTTTTTTAGGGTTTATTCCTTCATTTTAAGCCATACACTCATCAACATTTTGTAGTGATCAAATTTAATTTATTCTTTTTGCCAACTGTTATTTTTTCTATCAACGTCTACGAGCTTTTCACTCGGATCGATCGTTATCTTCTTAAAAGCTTTCTCTAATTTAAATGTATAGGTAGGCTTTGCCCATGCCCAATCAGGCAACAACTTTACTTTTATTTGTTTTTCTCCTCTCATAATATCTAAAGGAACATACAATCTCTCTTTAGTACCATCTTCATAAAGCACCTCAACCTCAATAGGCATAGGCATTTCTCCTTTTCTATGTAGTGTTATAGTATTGCTTAAAGGAGGAAATATTTCATAATCTATAGTAGCAGTTGTTTGTGTCCAATAATTTAAATACCAATCTAAGTGTAAACCTGATACTTTTTCTACAACTCGTATAAAATCCGAAGGTTTTGGATGTTTAAAACTGTATTCCAAAAAATATCTTTTTAATGTATTTTTCACTTGATCTTCTCCTATAACATACGCTAATTGATATACAAACAAAGCTCCTTTACTATAGGATGATATTCCGTATCCGTAATTGTAATTATAAGCATCTCCGTGGGTAGTCATCGGTTGTTCTATTTCATAAGACACCAAATCTTTGTAACGATTGTACATATTTTTAAATCCGTTTTCTTCCGATTCAAAAATTTTGTTTTCTATCAATGTAGAAATATACGTTGTAAATCCTTCATCCATCCAAGCATGTTTGGTTTCATTACTCGCTAATAAAAATTGAAACCAAGAATGTGCCAATTCGTGAGCCACCACACCTACTAAGCTTCTATAACTTCTTTGCCCTGTAATTAAAGTACACATGGCATATTCCATACCCCCATCTCCACCTTGTACAACGGTATATTGTTTGTAAGGATACGCTCCTACTTGCTCTTTATAAAAAGAAAACAATCGGTCCATGATTGCAGGCAGTTTGTTCCAAGATTCTTTTTGTTCTTTAGACAATGTAGTTTTATACAAAAAATGAACTTCGGGTCCGTTTGCTACTTGATGTTTTACATGTTGATAGTCTTTATCTGCTGCCCAAGAAAAATCATGAACCTTAGGTGCTTTAAACTTCCATGTAATTTTTCCATTTTCTACCTTTTGCTTTAATGCTTTCGTATTATCTTGATAACCATGCCCTACTTCTTGCGGATTTTGTAAGTACCCCGATCCTCCAACAGTATACGCTTTATCAATTTTAATAGCTACTTCGTAATCTCCCCAGTCGGCATAAAACTCTGCTCCTAAATACGGATTCGCATGCCAACCCTCATCATCATACGCTGCTATTTTAGGATACCATTGCGTCATAGACAAGGCTACTCCTTCTTTATTATTTCTACCAGATCTACGTATTTGCTTAGGGACTTGTCCTTTGAAATTCATTTCTAAAGATGTCTTTTTCCCTGGCTTTATGGGTGTGTTAAGTTCTACCTCTAAAATAGTTCCTTCTACATGGTATTGTAACGGTTTTCCTTTTTGAGTTAAACTCAATATATTTAAATATCCTTCTTCATTAGGTTTTAATAGTGATATTTTACTTTTATTGATGGGTTTTTGTTTCGTCCCTATATTTTTAACCACTCTAGGATCTGGATCTTTGATATTCTGAATCTTTACATCCATAGCACTTCCTGGTTGAAAAGCATTGTTATACAAATGATAATAGACCTTAGTTAATGTTTCTGGCGAATTGTTTTTGTATTTTATTTTTTGAAATCCTAAATATCGATAAGTCTTTACATCCATATCAATTTCCATTTTATAATCTACTTTTTGTTGCCAATCTTGAGCAAACACGCTCATAACACACAAATACATAACTAAAACTATACTCCTATTCATCATTTTTAATGTATATAAAAATACCAGCCTGTAAACAAGCTGGTACTATTATTTGTTTTTTATTTTACTTTGCTTGATGCGCAATACTGTCTGCCATTTTAACTGCGTTATAAGCATTTACCAATCGTCCGCTTACCGAAATATCAGACAATTGCACTTTTTTTCCGTTTCCTCCAGGCAACAAAACCTTTTTAGTTACCAAAGTACCTGAATTCATCAAAATATGTTTTACCTGACTTGCAGATAGCTGTGGATAATAAGAACGGATTAATGCAGCCACCCCTGCTGTACATGGAGAAGCCATAGAAGTTCCGCTTAACATTTTATACTTATTCCCTGGAATTGTATTGTAAATATCATGTCCTGGAGCAAACACATCTACACTCTTTTTTCCGTAATTGGTAAAATCTGCCAATAAATTATCGTTGTAAAAACGAGTCGTAGCCCCTATCGTAATAAAATTGTCAGCAATTTCTTTGGCATCGTCTACATCTTTAGGAAAACTTGGTTTCTCATCTATATCTTGAGCATCGTTTCCTGCTGCATTTACAATTAAAACATCTTTTCTCTCTGCATATTTAATAGCATCGTACACCCACTTAGCTTTTGGAGAATATCCTTTTCCGAAACTTGTGTTAATTACTTTGGCTCCATTGTCTACAGCATATCTAATTCCCAAAGCAACATCTTTATCGTATTCATCTCCATTAGGCACTACTCTAACTGCCATTAATTTTGCTTTCTCAACAATTCCTTTTACTCCTACACTATTATTTCTACTGGCTAAAATAATTCCAGAAACATGCGTTCCGTGAATTTCGTCTTCCGCCTGATCTTTTACATTGTTATCTCCATACACCTTTGTTTTCATGGAGTATGCATCGTCATTCAAAGCAGCTCTTCCATCAAACTCTAAATTATAATATGTATTTACTTTAGAAGTATAATACGCAATGGCAGGTTCTAGTTGATCTATTTGACTTTGAACGGTACTCTCTGCTTCTAAAATTTTAACAATAATTTCTTTTTTGGCATTTACATAATCAAATGTAGCGGTTGCATTCTTTACATCTTCTAAGGTATAGTTTTCTTTACCTACTAATTTCTTTACTGCTGCATCTGCTTCTTTTAGCATATTTTGATACTGCATGTACTGTTCTTGTCCTTTTTTAGCATCTGCTAAGTTCGCCTTAAACTCTTCTTCTATCGCCTTATAATTACTATAGTCATCTGCTTCTTTCTTTTTAATATCTACAGATGTTTTTCCTTTGTATTTGGTTTTTAGCGTTCTATACAATCTGGTAATCTCCAACGTTTCATCATACGTAGCCCCTAAAAAGTTCCAACCGTGCACATCGTCTATAAAACCATTTTTATCATCATCTTTTCCATTGTTTGGAATTTCTTTGGCATTTGTCCAAACGTTGTCTTTTAAGTCTTCATGAACAATGTCTGATCCAGAATCTGTAACCGCAACAATCACATCTATCGAAGGTTTTCCTTTTAAAAAATCATAAGCCTTAGCCAAACTAATCCCTGGAATAGAATCTTTTGCTAAATCTAAATGAGACCATGTGTTTAACGTTGTTTCGTTAAAAACTTTCTTCGCAGGAATCGTTACTGCTGTATTTACTCCCTGTGGAATGGCTATACTTTTCACACTATTACAGCTAACCACAAATGTTCCTAAAGCTATAATTGAAGTGTATTTTATTAGTTTCATTAATTAAATATTTCTTTAAATGTATATGTGTTTTTTAATCTTACTCCTCTTTCGGTATTCTGAACTGTACAAATTTCGTGATGTGCATCGTGTTGTAAAAATAACAAATACTCTTCTTCTACAGCTTTTGCCAAAAATAGTTCTTTTTCTGACATGGTTTGCAGCGGTCTTACATCAAAACTCATGACATATGGCAGGGGAATGTGACCTACCGTAGGTAACAAATCTGCCATAAAAACAATGGTTTTCCCTTTGTACTTAATCATGGGTATCATTTGTTTTTCGGTATGTCCATCTGCATAAAATATGCCAAACCCAAGCTCTGACGTTTTTGTAATTTGTTCGCCATTAATTGCTACGAACTTTAACTGTCCTGAATCTTGTATTGGTTGAATGTTTTCTGATAAAAAAGAAGCTTTTTCTCTTGGATTAGGATGTATAGCCCACTGCCAATGATTTGCATTGGACCAAAAAGTAGCATTTTTAAAAGCAGGTTCTAAAAATGTTCGTTCTTTATTCCACTGAATAGCTCCTCCAACATGATCGAAATGTAAATGCGTTAAAAACACATCTGTAATATCTTCTTTACAAAAACCATACATAGCTAAAGAAGTGTCTAAAGTAAAGTTTCCCCATAAACTAAAATGGCTAAAAAATTTATCACTTTGCTTGTTTCCTAAACCAGTGTCTATTAAAATTAAACGTTTTCCATCTTCTATTAACAAACAACGCATGCCAATTTCTATTTTATTAGCAGTATCCGCAGGATTTGTTTTTTGCCATATAGCCTTAGGCACTACACCAAACATAGCCCCTCCATCTAATTTAAAATTCCCGGTCTCTATAGGATACAAAGTCACTCTTGCAAATTTTGACTACAAGATATAAAATTGAGTTTCTGTCTTGCTGATTTTATCAAAATAATTATCCTAAAACAAAAAACCATCACTAAAAAGTGATGGTTTTCATTTGGAGGCGTCGAGCGGATTCGAACCGCTGTACACGGTTTTGCAGACCGCTGCCTAGCCACTCGGCCACAACGCCAAATGCGATTGCAAATTTACATAAAATTGTAGTTTATGCAACACTCTTTTTATATTTTTTAACATTCTCTTTTTTGAGTCATTTCAATAGTAACTGCTTCTACATCTCCACCAATAGGAGGATTTAGTTTAGATAAGGCTACTGTAGCCTCTTCTATTAACGAAATTTCTTGAAACAATTTCTTTAAAATTCTAGCAACTACATGCTCTAACAACTCTGAACGTTGTAGTACTTCTTGCTCTACAAGTTTATTGATATGAACATAATCTACCGTATCTTTTAATTTATCTGAACTCGCAGAAGTACTTAAATTTGCTTTTACTTCAACATCCACTCGGTAGTGAGAACCTATTTTAGCTTCTTCTTCCAAACATCCATGATTGCTATATATCCTTATATTTTGAACTTTAATAATTCCCATACTTGTCATTTTGTTTAAAACAAAATTATAACTAAAGCATTTAACTTTATCTATTTTATCATAAAAAAAGCTAGCAAATTAAATTTACTAGCTTTTTTACAATCATATTTCTATGCAAGTTATTTACTCTCCTACTTGGTTTTTAACTTTAATATGTCCAGGATTGTTTGATATATAAAAATAAGATCGTCTGTTTAACTGATGTTCTTCTTTAGAACACGGAACACCATTACTACATTTATTTAACAATCTATACTCTCCAAACCCTTTAGCACTTAAAATTCTTTCTTTGGCAACTCCTTGACTGATGATATACGATGCTGACGATTTTGCTCTGTTATCAGACAATTGCTCATTATAACGATCATTACCTCTAGAATCTGTATGAGATTCTATTCTAAGTTTGATTTCTGGAAAATCTTTCATCACCTTAACTACTTTGTTTAATTCCGCTGCTGCATCTTCTCTAATATTAAACTTATCAAAATCGAAATAAATTGGATTGATATGCACATCAAAATTATTTGCATCAATTTTAATTTCTTTTGGCAACAAGAACGCTTCTAACTCTATTTTACTTAAACTATTTTCTGTAGTAAATACCAAAGAATCTTTGTTATAATCTGTCTTACTCGCATATACTTTATAACTTGTTTTATCACAAGTAACAACTCCTAAGTCATAAAACCCATTTTGATCTGAAATGATTGTTTTTACAATATTTCCATTAGCATCTAACAATTGAATAGCTGCATTAGGTAATGGCTTTTTTGTAATTTGATTATACACATACCCCTCAATTTTTTTCTCACAAACTTTATCATTATCTGTAATATTAAAACTGTAGACATCATCATCTCCTTTTCCTCCCGTTCTGTTAGAAGTAAAGAAACCTTTTTTTAAATCTTCTGTAAACACCAAAGAAAAGTCATCTGATTTACTATTTAATTGATTCCCTAAATTAACAGGAGTTGTATAGCTTTTTTCTTTTATTTCACTTTTAAAAATATCCAATCCTCCATATCCTGTATGTCCATCAGAAGAGAAATAGATTTCATTTTTAGCGGTTACAAAAGGAAACATTTCTTTTCCTATAGAATTGATTTCTTTTCCTAAGTTTTCAGGTTCTCCAAACCCATCTTCTCCTTTAATTTCTACTCTGTAAATATCTGTCATTCCATATCCTCCTGGTCTATCGGAAACAAAATACAAATACTTTTCATCGGGACTTAATATAGGGTGTCCATTAGAGTAACGTTTATTATTAAACGGCAATTCTTTAACGCATTGCCATTTGTCGTTTTTATACAATGCTCTAAATATCTTTAAATTAGATACTTTTTTTCCATCAATTCTAATTTGACGTTTTCCTTTAGAATTGTCTCTCGTAAAATACATGGTTTTACCATCTTTAGTAATTACAGATGCAGCATCGTGGTACTTTCCGTTTAACTTTCCATTTAAATTTTCTAATTCCGTATCTGCAATTACTTTATCCATAGACACCTTAAACATATTGTAATAAGGTTGTTTGTTCCAACCATACTTTCTATACTTTTTTATAGAATCTTTAGGTCTGGTAGAACTTACATATAGCTGATTTCCTTTGATGATATTATTAAAATCCGAATACTTTGAGTTAATTTCTAAATTGGTAATATTCTCAAACAACTCAGTTTCTTCGCTATTAATTTTAGGTGCTTCGATACGATCAAACTCAATTCCTTTATTGTTGTTTTTAGAAAGTGTTAAAATTTCATTTGCTTCTGTATACTTTCCTAAACTTTTTAAGGTTTGAATGTATCTGTAGTAATATTCAGATTCTATTTCTGCTTTAGGAACTTCCGTAAACAACTCGTTATACCATTTATTGGCTTGATCAAACTTATTGTTATAGTAATAAGAGTCTCCCAAACGAGATAGTACTTTTTTTGATTTGTTTCCTTTCTCGTAAATTTTCTCGTACAACTCAGCCGATTTTACATATCCATACTTTTTAAAATATTGATCTGCTGCATAGTTTATTTGTATTTGAGCCGACAAAGAAGATGAGATACATAAAAATAATATTGCGTATAATGTTTTCATATCTGTAGTTTTTAAAAGAATCTTGGAGATTTTAATTTGGTTCCACTTAAGAAATTATAGCGAAGCATAAACTCGTGTGTACCACTATTATAAAACCTGTAATCTGATGTCGTTAAATCATAAGCATATCCTAAAAACAAATTACTTGTTGCCTGAAAACCAACCAATCCACTAACAGAATCTTGCCATCTGTAAGCCAACCCTAACGTAAATCTATCATAAAACAATGCATTAGCAGACACATCAAAAGACAAAGGAGCTCCTCTAACAGCTTTTGCAATAAATGCTGGTTTTAATTTTAAATTCTCTCGCACATTAAACACATGTCCCCCTATTAAAAAAAAGTGTAGTTCTTCCTGTGCAACAGAGAATCGTTCGTTATCAAAATGTTCTGTTTCTAAAAAATTAGGTACCGAAATTCCAAAATAACTTTTATCAGTATAGTAATAAAAACCTGCTCCTACTGTAGGTAAAAAATCATTAGAAATATTATTAGCAAAAGCAAGATCCGATTGATCTCTAAAAATACCTTTATCCCAATCTACATTTAAAATACGCCCTCCTAGTCTAAGTCCTATTGCAAAATTACCCACTTCACTTAATCTTATTGTATAAGATAGGTTTCCATCTAAAAAAACTTCGTTTGCAGGACCAATTCTATCATTTACAAAGTTTAATCCTACTCCCAAACCTGAATACCCTACAGGTGCATGTGCACTAAATGTTTGCGTATTAGGTGCTCCATCTAAACCTACCCATTGTACACGAGCTAAAGAGGTAAGTGTTAAACTTCCTGTAGAGCCTGCATATCCTGGATTGATAGACATGGTATTATACATATATTGAGTAAAATGTGGATCTTGTTGTCCGTAGCTATTTGAAAACCTCAATAATGCAAATACCGAGATAAAGACTGTTATTTTTAATTTAAACTTCATACTATATTCTGTTTATAGTTTAGTACCCTATTTTTTAATTATCTATTAATATATAACCAACCCGCTCTTGGCCTACTACCATCTCCTAAATCAATTACATAGTAATAAGTACCCACTGGTAAATCTCTACTTCCATCAATTACAATATCTCCGTTAGAATGTCCATCAAACGTATTATCGTAACCTTTTTTCCTGTAAACTCTATTCCCCCATCTATTAAATATTTCTAATGAATTATTAGGGAAATTTTCTATACACTCTATTACAAAGAAGTCATTTACTCCATCCCCGTTTGGAGAGAATTCGTTATAAATGGTTAAACATGTAACTGGCTCTAATACGTCAGGCACATTATTTCCGTTTAAGTCTGGCAGACTTGTTCCATCTACTAAACTTCCTTGAATATCTATTAAACTGTCTCCATTCGCATCCACTCCTCCCACTTCTTCTACATCGCTGAATCCATCTCCATCGCTATCTAAATCTCTATAGTCTGGCGTTCCATCATTGTCTGTATCTGGAGTATTTGCTGGTGTTCCTCCATTGTCTAGATCTATAGCATCTGCTATTCCATCTCCATCGGCATCCGTTAAGTCATCTAACATTCCATCGTTGTCACTATCTAAGTTTGGATCTGTTCCTCCTTCTACTAAGTCACTTAATCCGTCATTATCACTGTCTACGTCTTGGAAGTCTGGTGTTCCGTCGTTATCCGTATCTACTGGAGCTACGCTTCCTGTCGAAGTTGGATCATTATCATCTGCATCCGCTACATCTAAAATTCCATCTTGATCTACATCTGTAGTACTGTCTAAAACTCCGTTCCCATCAACATCTACAATAGCTGGATCTTGTCCACTCTCTTCTAAGTCTAAGATTCCATCTCCATCACTGTCTAAATCTAAACGATCTACAATACCGTCTCCATCTGTATCTCTTAA
>CALHCC010000111.1 GCA_937930675.1 uncultured Flavobacteriaceae bacterium | reverse complement strand
TTTCCTTCCATTTCTTGATCCAATCCCTCAAAATCAAAAGTTTCTGCAGTTTCATTGTTTGTATACATTTCTTCTGGACTTGGCGTAAAAACAATGTCGCAATTAATTAAAGAAAGCAATTCTAAATCTCTTTCAAGTGTTCTAGGATACTTTTTTAAATCACTAACGTTGTTAAACTGTGTTGGATTTACAAAAATACTTACAACTACGTAGTCGTTGTGTTTTTTAGCCTCTTTAATTAAAGATAGATGACCCTCATGTAAAGCTCCCATAGTAGGAACCAACCCAATAGTTTTCCCTTTGTTTTTAAGAGATTTAAGGTGTGATTGAGCTAAATCTCTAGTACTGAATACTTTCATTTCTTGGATTTTCATTCAAATGGATGCAAACTTAGTATAAATACTTATATATTGGGTAATTTTTCGTAATTTTGCAAAATTATATTCAATAATTGACGGATTTATGAAGAATAAGAGAGTTTTATATGTGTCAAGCGAGGTAACGCCTTACACTCCACCTACTGAAATGTCTGGTATGTCTTTTGAAGCTGCAAAAAAAGCACATCATAAAGGAGTACAAACAAGAATTTTTATGCCAAGGTTTGGGATTATAAATGAAAGAAGGCATCAGTTACACGAGGTGATTAGACTTTCAGGAATGAATTTGATTATTGATGACATGGATATGCCTTTAATTATAAAAGTTGCGTCGATACCTAAAGAAAGAATGCAAGTTTATTTTATAGATAACGAAGAATACTTTAAACGAAAGGCTACTTATACCGATGATGAAGATATCATGTTTAAAGATAATGATGAACGAGCTATCTTTTTTGCTAAGGGAGTTGTAGAGACAATAAAAAAATTAAATTGGGCTCCAGACATTATCCATGTTCATGGTTGGATGGCATGTTTATTGCCGTTATATTTAAAAGAATATTACAAAGATGATGCTTTGTTTGCCAATACAAAAATAGTGACTTCTGTTTACGATAATGAGTTTGAAGGAGTGTTGACAGAAGATTTAGCTAAAAAGGTTAGATACGATGAAATTCCAGAAGAAAAAATAAAACATTTAGAACAAGCTACTTTTGCAAACATTATTAAAAGTGCTATCGATAATTCAGATGCAGTAATAAAAGCAAGTAGATTTGTAAATGACGATTTAGAAGATTATTTGGAGGACTTAGAAAAACCATTTTTAGACTATCAAACAGAGGATACCTTTGCAGAGGCTTATATAGAGTTTTATTCAGAAAAAGTTTTTAATTAAAAAAAGGATATGACACTTTTTAACATAAAGTATTTAAAAACCATAGCAGCTGTTGGAGCTATGGTTTTTTTTGTGAGTTGTTCAAACGATATTGTAACAGACACAGGGGGAATTATAGATAACGAAAGCTTTAGTAGAGAGACGATAACAGTCCCGTTAAAATTAACAACTAAGGCAATTGATTTAAGTAATGTAAGAACAGATAGAACGCTAAATTATTTATTAGGAAGTTATATTCATCCTGATTTTGGAATGTTAAAGGCCGATTTTGTAGGACAAGTAACTCCAAATGGTGGTTTTCCGAGTGCTATTGATGAGAATACGGTACTTCAATCTGCAGAATTAGTATTGCCTTTAAATTTAGTGCAAACTTCATCAGGAGTTTTTGAAGTGCCTAACTTTTTAGGAGACTTTACTTCTAGATTGTCTTTAGAAGTAAAAACATTTGAGAACTTCTTAGAACTGTTTAATGTAGATGGACAATTTAGAACATACTATGCAAACGGAACTAATAATGGGAATAATGCTACAGATTTAGGGAATGAAACTTTATTGGGTAATTTAACAGACGTTGAAATAGAAGAACAATATGATACGGAAGAGAGTATTGTTAAAGTCCCGTTAGATGTGGATTTTTTTAAGACAGAAGTAATTGAAAAAGCAATAAGTGAAAGAACATCAAACCCATCTTTTGGAGACTTAGATTTTATACAAATTTTTAAAGGGATTAGGATTAATGCAACCAATACAGGTGATGGATCCATATTGCCATTTAATATCATGTCTCAAGCAAAAGTTAATTTGATATATACTAATACTATAGAAGAAAGTGATGCTACTATAGTAGAAAAAAGAGATACACTCGTGTTAGATTTTGATAGAGTGAATAAAAATTTATACTCAAGAAACCATATAACAGCTAACGTTGCTAATGAACGATACGTACAAGG
The DNA here is from genome assembly GCA_937930675.1 of uncultured Flavobacteriaceae bacterium. GTDB lineage: Bacteria > Bacteroidota > Bacteroidia > Flavobacteriales > Flavobacteriaceae > Wenyingzhuangia. The sequence goes on along the minus strand of CALHCC010000111.1, from coordinate 5,136 downwards.
AGCAGGAGGTTATGAAGTTTCTGTAGACTTAGAAGAGTTTATTGCTGCACAAAGAAGTATAGCAACCACTCAAGATTGGTTTATTAATCAAGCAACATTAACAGTTTTTACAAAAGAGGTTGTGCCGGAGACATTAAATGAGTTGTATGTTTATGGAATTAATAGCGATGGGGAGGCTGTTGCAATTAGTGATTATGGCTTTGCAAATATTGAAAACCCAGTAGGAGGAATTGTGAAAGATGTAAATGGAGAAAATCCACAAGGATTTGTGCAGTTTTTTATAACAAATCATGTGAGGGATATTTTATTATCAGGCTTAGATATTAAAGAGTTAAGAATAAAATTAAGAGAACCTAGCGAATCTACAGTAGTTAGCAATAGTTCTATAGATGCTAGAGGAATTGTATTGTTAAGTGGAGATGAGAATGCTGATAAAGCTCCAAAATTAGAAGTTATTTTTTCAACAGTAAAATAGATAAACTAAGTTTTCTGAAGTAATTATAAAAAAGAAGCTCATTTATTATTAAATAAATGAGCTTCTTTTTTATAATTAGAGTAGTTCTTATTTACATCATTCCTGGCATACCACCACCCATTGGAGGCATTGGAGCAGCCTCTTCTTCTTTAATTTCAGTTAATGTACAAGCAGTTGTTAAAATCATACCTGCTACAGAAGCAGCGTTTTCTAAAGCTACACGAGTAACTTTGGTAGGGTCAATAATTCCCGCTTTAAACATTTCTACGTATTCTTCTGTTTTTGCATTGTATCCAAAATCACCTTTTCCTTCAGCAACTTTAGCAACTACTACAGATCCTTCACCACCAGCATTGCTAACAATTTGTCTTAAAGGTTCTTCAATAGCTCTGTTTACAATAGCAATACCTGTTTTTTCGTCAGCATTTTCTGTAGCCACTTTAGCCAAAGCCTCTTTAGCTCTCACCAAGGCAACACCACCACCAGCAACAATTCCTTCTTCTACAGCAGCTCTTGTTGCATGTAAAGCATCGTCTACACGGTCTTTCTTTTCTTTCATTTCTACTTCAGAAGCAGCACCTACGTATAAAACAGCAACTCCACCAGCCAATTTAGCCAAACGTTCTTGTAATTTTTCTTTATCGTAGTCAGAAGTGGTTGTTTCTATCTGAATCTTAATTTGATTTACTCTAGCTTCTATGTTTTCAGAAGCACCTGCTCCGTTTACAATCGTTGTATTGTCTTTGTCAATACTCACTGTTTCTGCAGTTCCTAAAGCTTCTAAAGTAATGTTTTCTAGGTTTAATCCCATCTCTTCAGAAACAACAGTTCCTCCTGTTAAAATGGCAATATCTTCTAACATAGCTTTACGTCTATCTCCAAAACCAGGAGCTTTTACAGCTGCTATTTTTAAAGCACCACGTAATTTGTTCATTACTAAAGTAGCCAATGCTTCTCCATCAACATCTTCTGCAATAATTAATAAGGGTTTACCACTTTGAGAAATAGGCTCTAAAATAGGTAACAATTCTTTTAAGTTAGAGATTTTTTTATCATATAATAAAATGTAAGGATTTTCTAATTCCGCTAACATTTTTTCTGAATTTGTTACAAAGTATGGAGATAAATATCCTCTGTCAAATTGCATTCCTTCTACAATATCAACATAGGTTTCTGTTCCTTTTGCTTCTTCAACAGTAATAACCCCTTCTTTTCCTACTTTTCCAAATGCTTCGGCAATTAAATCACCAATAGAATCATCATTATTAGCAGAGATAGCAGCGACTTGTTGAATTTTTCCTGAATCCGTACCTACGGTTTCTGATTGGCTAGCCAAACCAGATACGATAGAACCTACTGCTTTGTCAATCCCTTTCTTTAAATCTAAAGGATTGGCTCCTGCAGCTACGTTTTTTAATCCTTCTTGCACAATTGCTTGTGCTAAAACAGTAGCGGTAGTAGTACCATCACCTGCTAAATCGTTGGTTTTAGAAGCTACTTCTTTTACCATCTGAGCTCCCATGTTTTCTAAAGGATCAGATAATTCTATTTCTTTTGCTACAGAAACTCCATCTTTAGTAATATGTGGGCCTCCAAAAGACTTTCCAATTACTACGTTACGACCTTTAGGACCTAACGTTACTTTTACTGCATTTGCTAATGCATCAACTCCACGCTTTAAACCATCACGTGCCTGAATATCAAAAGTGATTTCTTTTGCCATTTTTAAATAAGTTTTAAATTTAGATAATAGCGAAAATGTCGCTTTCTCTCATGATTAAATAATCGTTTCCTTCATAAGCTAATTCTGTACCTGCATACTTTCCATAAAGAACAGTATCTCCTTCTTTCACTGTAATAGGGTTGTCTTTTGTTCCATTACCTACAGCTACTACAATTCCCTTTAAAGGTTTTTCTTTTGCGGAATCTGGAATGATTAATCCAGAAGCGGTTGTTGTTTCTGCTGGAGCGGGTTCTACCAAAACTCTATCAGCCAATGGTTTTATGTTTATGCTCATAATTATTTAATTAAATTGTTATTTGATGTTTACTATTTTAACGAAAAGTATGCCATTTGAAAAATGACATTTTGCAAAACAAAAATGTCATCATGCGATGACATGATGACATTTTTATAGGTGTTATAAGAAAGAGAAGCTATTCTTGTGTAGTTTCTTCTTTTTTAGAAGAGTCATTAATAATGTCTTCAATATCTGCAGCATCATCTTTTGAGATTACTTCTTCTCTCTGTTCAATAGTGTTTTGTAATTCGGATTTACTACTTTCATCTCTAGGAATTGCAAAGCTAGACAATAAAATTAAAGCTAATAAAGCAATAGCCAATGTCCATGTAGCTTTGTCTAAAAAGTTGTTAGTGCTTTGTACGCCTCCAATAGAACTACCAGATCCTCCTGTTAAAGAAGAGGACAAACCTCCACCTTTAGGGTTTTGAACTAAAACGATTAGAATTAGTAGTACGGCAACTACCATGATTAAGATTAGTAATAAATTGTAGGTCATGATGATTTATGTGTTTGTAAAATTTTAATTCTTTGTATTTGGTCTGCAAATAAACTACTTTTTTCTGGATATTTCAAACTTAAAATTCTGTAAGCTTGAATTGCATTGTCATATTTTTTCTGTGCAATATACACTTTAGCAAGTGTTTCTGTCATTAGCTCATTAGCAATGTTGGGACTCGCGTTTTTATTTGTTGGGTTGGTTGTTGCACTGCTTTTTTTAATCGGGCTTATTTTAGGGTTGTTTTGTATAAACTGATTAATGATATTTAATTTGTTATGAATTGGTTTTTTAACCGTTTTTTCAGGAGTTCTATCAATTGGTTTTGTTTCTTTTAACTGTAACCATTGATGAAAACTGTGTTTTTCACCATTGTTAAACTTAAAAGGTTTTTCCGGTGTCAGTTCTTCTTTTGGTTCTACTAAATTCTCTGTTAAGTAAGCCGTTTCGTGACGATTTGGAATTACAGGTATTTCCTTAATTTTTGTAGTTACTGTTATTTCTTTTTCTTCTTCAAGATGATTGATGTATTCAAATAAAAGCTCTCTACTCTGCGTATGTGCAGCTACGTTTTTTAACGCGTTATTGTATTTAAAATGTTGTTGTTGATGGTATTTTTTTAATAATAAAGATTTTGCTAACTGAAAATAAGGATATTCAGTAGCAATGTCCTCAAGTTCTTCAATACTTGTGTTATGAGTGTTGTTTTTTATGTTTAATAAAAATGTATCCATAAAGGTTACCAATTGGCTACAGAAGCGTTAAAAATATCTTGATTCACTCGCTCAAAAATTTCTTCATAAGCAGCCTCTAAAGTAGCTCCCTGTAAAATAGTACTTCCGTCGTAATCGTGGAAGTGACTAAATTTTTTCTCAAAATTCTTGGTATTGTCGGTTCTGTTGTAAAAACGAATATTAAATTCTATCGTTAGTCTGTTTTGTGCAGCGGTTTGTTGTGCTGTAGCGGTAATTGGGATATTGGTGTATCGAGTAATTTCTCCTTCAAATTGCAAATCTCCACCAGATTTCACCAAGCTTAAATTGGTTTGTGTAATAAAAAAGTCTTGTAAATTAATGGTGAATTCTTGACTTAGTGTAGGTTCTATAAATTGAGCATTGTTGTTAAAAAAACTAATCTGAATGGTTTTAGCGTCTCCGGTGTCTCCACCTGTAAAGCTATAAATACCACATCCCATTAAGGTAGTTAAAATTAAGATTCCTACTAATTTTGAGAAGAATGATTTGCTCATGAGTTTTGTTGTATAATTATAAATCGTATTGTTTTATTTTTCTGTAGAGGGTTCTCTCAGAAATTCCTAATTCTTTAGCGGCTAACTTTCGTTTGTTGTTGTTTTTTTCTAAAGATTTTTTAATCATTTCTATCTCTTTGTCTTGTAAAGATAGGTTTTCATCTTCTTCAATCGTTTCTATATACGAATATTCTTCGTTGGTAGTAGGTGCTAAAGGAGTTTCTTTTTGATACGAAATCAGATTTGTAGTTTCGGTAGTACTAGGTGCTAATGTTTTAGGAAGGGTATTGTCTATAAACGCATCTGGTTCTACATTTTTTTTGTTCTGCATGATATTAAATGTAACTTTTTTAAGATCGTTTAATTCGGAACGCAATTCGTAAATTAATTTTAACAGATTTGCTTTTTCGTCTTCTTGAAAACCATGTGAATCCTCTAAGATCATCGGTAACGAAGATTTGCTTAAATTAGGTAAGTAATGTTGCAATGTTTCAATACCAATATTTCTGTTCTCTTCTATAATAGACACTTGTTCTGCAATGTTTCTTAATTGCCTAATGTTTCCAGGAAAATGATATCTAGACAAAAGTTCTATGGCTTCATCACTTAATCTAACGGTAGGCATTTTGTATTTCTGTGCAAAGTCCGAAGCAAATTTTCTAAATAATAAATGAATGTCTGTATTTCTATTTCTTAAAGGTGGAAGTTCAATTTCTATAGTGCTTAAGCGGTAGTATAAGTCTTCTCTAAACTCGCCGCTCGCTACAGCTTCAGCAAGTGATGTTGATGAAGCAGAAATAATCTGTATATCAAATGTTTTATTTTCCATGCTACCTAAAGGGGTATAGGTTCTTTCTTGTATTACGCGTAAAAGCTTGCTTTGCAAATTCAT
>CALHCC010000110.1 GCA_937930675.1 uncultured Flavobacteriaceae bacterium | reverse complement strand
GTTCTCCCTGTAATAGGATACAAATAAACTCTTGTGGTATTGTTTGTTTGAGAGATGATTTCCCAACGTGTTCTGGCCGATTTTCCATCCTCGTAACAAACCAATTGTCTAGGTCTGTCGTTAATATCTAACCGTAAAGGCAAGTCTATATAACCTTCTTTTTTAGTAGGAATACCGTCTAAAATGGCAACGTATCTTTTTTTAACTTCTCTTTTAACGAATTGACGTTGTAGTTTTTCGTGAATTTCTTTGGTTTTTGCAATTAACATTAAACCAGAGGTAGACATGTCTAATCGATGTACAATTAAAGGACCTGTAGCTTTTGGAAATTGTTGTTTCATTCTTAAATACACAGAGTCATCAATAGTTTTACCGGGTACCGATAAAAATTCAGCAGGTTTGTTAATTACCAACAAGGCATCATCTTCATGTACAATGCTAATTTCTTTTCCTATGGCAGGATTTTTTAATAACGGATTTTCATCCATGTCGATTCCTTTTAGCATATGACCTAATATTGGTTTGCATTTTCCTTGGCAAGCAGGGTAATAGTGTCCGTGTTTTCTAATCTCGGATTTAGGACTTTCTCCCCACCAAAATTCTGCCATACAAATAGGAGTTAAGCCATTTAAAAAAGCATGTTGTAGTAATTTAGGAGCTGCACATTCTCCAGCACCTGCGGGTGGAACTTCAAAAAATCCGTTCTTAAAAAGATCTAGTAAATTGGCAGATGCTCCTAAAGAATTTAAAAACTGATAGTTTTCAAATAAATAATTCTGTAAAGCTTTAGATTTTGTTTTTCGATGTTTTTTTAGCGTATCAATTTGTTGTTGATGGGGTTGAATTTTTAGTTCCAGTTCTAGCATACGATGTTCCCATTGCGTATTTAATTTTTTTAAAGCAACTTTAGAGAGCACACTTTGCTGAGCCAGTTTTTCTAACAATACAGAAAATTCAGCATCGTTTAACTGTTCTTTTCCTTTTAATCGTTGTTGTTTTCGTTGCTTTCGGTCTTCAATAATTTGAAGTCGTAAATTTTCAATTTCTAATTTAGATTCTTGTGAATACGTTGCTAATTGTTTTTTGTTTTGGATGAACGTAGCATCGTTTTCAAACGTTTCAATCTCAGTATTAACATTGTTAAGTAGAACTTCTTCTTTTAAAAAATAACTGTCTTTTGTTAACATGTCAAAAACAGGAGGAACAAAATAAGTATGACGATTGGTTCCTGCCAATTTCCCTGAAAAAGCACTTAAAAAACCAAGTTGTTGGTCTTTATTTTTAACCACTAAAACACCAAACATTTTACCAATAGCTTTCTCGTTTAACACATTATTTTCTGTAAACGGATGCACCCAATCTGTTTGTTGTGTAATGTATTGTTGTACTTGTGTTGCTGCTACTTTACACAAAGGATGCGTTTCGTAATAAAAAGGATAGGTAAACTTTTTAGGTAGAGAAATATGAGAAACATCTTGCGTAAACAAGTGAACATATTGGCTGACAGGCATTTTAAAAAATTTAACAACAAAGATAGGAATTGCGGACTTGTAATCACTAAAAAATCCTCCCGTAAATAGCCAATATGTACAGGAGGATTTTCTTGGTTTTGATAAGCTTTAAAATAAAATTACTGCTCCAATAGTAAGATTGGAAAGGCCAAGATTAATATTTGAAGTTTCAATTTCTGATTCTAGATCTGAGTCAGAAAAATCAATTTCTAAAGAGGTGTAATTAATGTCTCCTAAATTGACTGTTAACGCAAACTTTTTAGATAAAAAATAAGTAATTCCAGGTTTTATACTAGCTCCATATCCCTTTACATCATTCTCATTATCTGACAGTCCAACTTCTCCAAACATAAAGTTTACTTGTCCTTGTAGGTTAAAGGCAAATTTGGAATTTAAAAAAAAAGTATTTTCTTACCAGTGGAGAAATAGTTGTTGCTTCGCTTATAATATCTCGAAAATCATCACTTTCGAAATTAGTATAGGAAAGTTCTAAACCTAATGCAAGATGTTTAACAATAGCAATACTATATTCCGCATTAATGGTGAAATTTTTACTTTCTGTAGTGTCGTCATCTGAAAAGAAATTGTCTGAGGATGTTGTGCTTGTATTTTTATTGTAGTTAATACTTCCTCCAAGAATGTTAGTTCCTTTTAAAATAAAAGAAGGTGTTTCAGTTTCTTGGCTATAGGTTGTGTAACCTACTAATATTCCTAAAAGAGTTGCATAAATTCTTGTCATAAATCATTTTTTTACGAATATATAGAAATTAAATTTGTGAGAAAAGTATTATTGTTTCTCTGTAAACCCCACCCATAATTGTTTCCAAAAAGAAGAAGGAATTTGAGTATCTCCTTTAAAACCAATTTCTAAGTTTTTGTTAGGTTTTGGTAGGTAATATGTATTAAACAAGTAATCCCATAAACTTAAACTAATTCCAAAATTCACACCCCGTTTTTTAGATTCTGGTAAATGATATGCGTGGTGATACAAATGCATCACTGGGTTGTTAAATACATATTTAAAAGGTCCCCAAGTAATGTTTAAATTGGCATGATTTAAATGCCCAATACTAATTGTTATAAAGTGAATAATGTAAGCTTGTTCGGGTTCAAAACCACCCAGCCACATCACTACCAAGGTTTTTAAAGGTTTGTATAAAATATTTTCCATCCAATGATATCTTAAATGAGCAGCAAAGCCCATTTCTTTTACACTGTGATGAATTTGATGGAACCTCCACAAAAAATCAAATCGATGTAACATTTTATGCGTAAACCATTGTACAAAATCGTTTAGAATAAAAAAGATAATCAGTTGTGTGGTTGTAGAAAATTGTTTGAGGTTTAATAGTGTAAAAGAGGTATTATTTCCTCCTAAATGGATGTAAATCTGCTGAATGATTTTATAAAAGCCACTGATAAAAATGCTAAATAAAAAAAAGTTAAAAAACATATAAAAAGCATCTAACCAAAAGTCTTTTCTAAAAGCATTCTGTTGTTTTCTCCAAGGAAATAAGAGTTCTAAACACCATACAAATAGAGAGATAGATAACAAACCCCAAAAATAATTTTGATACCAAGGAATGTTAAAACATAGCATAGAAAATAGCCAGTTAAAAGAGTTTAGAACGCTTTCTATAAACGTATGCATCATGGTATTTGTGTTTTAATCAATGGGGGTTATCAACTGTTCGTTTACTGCCCAATTATAAAAATAAGAAATCCATTTGTCAGAAGGTAATCCTTGTGTTTTAAGACCAAAACCATGGTTACCTTTTGCAAACATGTGTATGGCTGCGTTTAAGTTTGCTTTTTTCCAAGAGGTGTACAATTCTATATTTCCCAATGCTAAGTTTAGAGGATCGTTAGAAGCACAGAAAACAACCATTGGTGGAGCATCTTTTTTAGGTGTTTGCACAGGATATTTAGCAGTCCATGCGTATACAGGAACTAAAAAATCAGGTCTGTTTTTTTTAGTATAATGGTAAGAAACACCCATGGCTACAGAACCACCTGCGGAAAACCCCATGAATCCTATTTTATGAGGGTTTATATTGTATTGTTTAGCATGTGTTCTCATATAATCAATCGCATGCAAACCATCTTGAATAGCATATGGAATGATTTTGTTTACTTGTTTCTGTAGGAAAGTTTTGTCTTTACGTTGTTTTTTAGACATTTCTTCAACTCCATCTTTGGTGTGGGTGGGGATTAATCGATATTTTAAAATGACAGCCGTAATGCCTTTACGAGTTAACCATTCTGCTACTTTTTTACCTTCGTTTATAATACTTAAGGCATACAAAGCTCCACCAGGAGCAATAATTACGGTAGTTCCTGTGTTTAAATGAGGTTTAGGTTGGTAAATATCTATAGTAGGTTTAGAAACGTTGGTAATTAATTGCGAGTTCCAACGTTTAGAAAAATATTCGTGTTCTTTACCTTTCCAAGTAACATCTTTTGGGTTTTGATGAGGTAGAGATATCGTTTTTTGTCCTAAAAGCGTTTGCAGACTAACAAAACAGATAAAAATCAATAATTTTTTCATGAGTTATAATTTAAAATAAAATCCTTCTTCTTTAAGCGTTTCATATACTTTGGCATCAAACTTATAGAGTTTAGCAGGCTTGTGTGCTACGTTTTGTTGTTTTTTACCGGTGTCGATTAGCAATTTCATTTGATTTAACTTAGTTCTAAAATTACGTTTGTTTAATACTACACCTAAAATAGTCTCGTACACTTGTTGCAAACTTGTAAGGCTAAATTCTTTAGGTAATAAGTTAAAACCGATAGGTTGATATCTTACTTTTTTTTGAAGTTTTTTATGAGCAGACTCTATAATTTTTTGATGGTCGAAAGCCAGTTCTGGAAGTTGATTTACAGCACACCATTCTAATTTTTCAGCAGTATAATCTGCTTGAATATTATAATTTTCAATATTAATAAGTGCATAATAACTAATTGTAATCACTCTTTTGGTGGGATATCGGTGTGTTGCTCCAAAAGCTTTAATTTGCTCTAAATACACATTTTCTAAATGCGTAATTTTTTTTAAAATATTATTCGCACTTTCATCAATACCTATCGTTTCGTCTAAAAAATCGCCAGGCAATGCCATCAAACTTTTAGCAGGATGATGTTTTCTTTTTATAAGCAATACTTTAAGGCTTTTTTCATGAAAACCAAAAATTACACAATCTATAGATGTTTCTATCATTTTAATAGTGTTACTGGTGAAATATTAAATATTACATAAAAAAGAAACCTTTTTGTTAAGGTTTGTTTAGAGTATTTTAATAAATTTACTTAGTTTGTAAAACAAATTAAGTGTTTTTAGTTTGTTTATTGTAAAGATAGCGAATCACAATTGTTTTAAAATAATTAAGAAGTATGTTTTCAATAGGGTACGATTTAGGAAGTTCTTCTGTAAAAGCTGTTTTGTTTGATGTCGCAACCAAACAGTCTATAGCCACAGCTACTTATCCAGAAATAGAAATGAAGATTGAGAGTCCTCAAGAAAATTGGGCAGAACAAAATCCAGAAGATTGGTGGACGAACATACAAAAAGTTACCGATTGTCTTTTTAAAACCACAACGGTTCAAAGGTCGGACGTTGTTTCTATAGGAATTGCGTACCAAATGCACGGTTTGGTTTGTTTAGATAAACAAGGACAAGTATTAAGACCTGCGATTATTTGGTGTGATAGTAGAGCTGTAGCTATTGGAGAACAAGCTTTTAAAACGATAGGAGAACAGGTTTGCCTAGAAAATTTATTGAATTCTCCAGGAAATTTTACAGCATTAAAATTGGCATGGGTAAAAGAAAATGAGCCAGAAGTCTATCAACAAATAGACAAGGTGATGTTACCAGGAGATTATATAGCTTATAAATTTACAGATAAAATTAGCACTACAAATACAGGACTTTCGGGAGGGGTTTTATGGGATTTTAAACAAGAAGAATTAAGCAAAACAGTACTCAATTATTTTGGTTTTGATGAAAAAATATTCCCAGTAATCGTTCCTGTTTTTGGAAATCAAAGGCAAATTACCACTCCCATAGTAAAAGAATTTGGATTTCATGAGGAGGCAATGGTCTCTTACAGAGCAGGAGATCAACCCAATAATGCATTTTCTTTAAACGTTTTAGAACCAGGAGAAGTTGCTGCTACAGGAGGTACTTCTGGGGTAGTTTATGGGGTGTCTAATGTATTAAAATACGATGAAAATCAGCGTGTAAATACCTTTGCACATGTAAATCATACGTTAGATAAAAAATGATTAGGAGTACTTTTGTGTATTAACGGAACAGGAAGTGCATATGCTTGGTTAAAGAATCGATTAGCTCCAAATAAAAATTATTTTGAATTAGAAGCAATGGCTCAAAAAGTAGCTATTGGAGCTAACGGATTGAGTTTTTTTCCTTTTGGAAATGGAGCAGAAAGAATGTTGGGGAATAAAATTTTAGGAGCTCAATTTTCAGGCCTTCAATTTTCACATCATGAGGTATCGCACATGACAAGAGCTTGTTTAGAAGGTATTGCGTTTTCTTCTGTATACGGATTAAATGCCATGCAAAAATTAGGAATTGTAGCCAAAACAATAAAGGTAGGAAACGACAATATGTTTCAATCCTCTGTTTTTGCGACTACCATTGCTACGTTAACAGGAGCTAAAATTCAAATGATAGATAGCTCTGGAGCTTATGGAGCTGCTTATGGAGCCACTAATATTACAGAGTTTAAAGAAGCCTTTAAACATCAAAAAGTAATAAAGGAATATGTAGCGGATACAGAAAATATAGAAGCGTATCAAAAAGCATATCAACATTGGAAAAAAATAGTAGAACAAAAATTATAAAAGAGATAGTATGTCAAAGTTAACGATAGGAAAAAAAGAATATTTTAAAGGAATAGATGCTATTAAATTCGAAGGGAAAGATTCTAAAAACCCTTTAGCTTATAAATATTACAATCCAGATCAGGTAGTAGCAGGAAAAACAATACGAGAGCATTTTAAATTTTCGGTAGCTTATTGGCATACGTTCTGTGGTCAAGGATCTGACCCTTTTGGACCTGGTACGCAAAATTTTGAATGGGATCAAAACTCAGATCCACTTCAAGCAGCTAAAGACAAAGCCGATGCTGCTTTTGAGTTTATTACCAAAATGGGTTTTGATTACTACTGTTTTCATGACTTTGATTTGATTCAGGAAGGAGCTACTTTTAAAGAATCCGAGGCTAGATTAAAAGAAATCGTAGCCTATTTAAAAGAAAAGCAAAAACAAAGTGGTGTAAAATTGCTTTGGGGAACTGCTAACTGTTTTTCGAATCCACGTTATATGAATGGAGCAGCAACCAATCCAAATTTTGATGTGGTTGCAAGAGCAGGAGCACAAATTAAGTTGGCTTTAGATGCTACCATAGAGTTAAACGGAGAAAATTACGTGTTTTGGGGAGGAAGAGAAGGGTACATGACTTTGCTAAATACAGATATGGGAAGAGAATTAAATCATATGGGACAATTTTTAGGAATGGCTAGAGATTATGCTCGAGGAAAAGGATTTAAAGGAAACTTTTTTGTAGAACCTAAGCCTATGGAACCTACCAAACATCAATACGATTTTGATGCGGCTACTGTTATTGGTTTTTTAAACAAACACGGATTGCAAAATGATTTTAAATTAAATTTAGAAGTAAATCATGCAACATTGGCAAGCCATACCATGCAGCACGAAATGGATGTGGCTGCTCAAGCAGGTTTGTTGGGGAGTATTGATGCCAATCGTGGAGATTATCAAAACGGATGGGATACCGATCAATTCCCAAATAACATTCAAGAAACGGCAGAAGCTATGTTGGTGTTTTTACAGCATGGAGGTCTACAAGGAGGAGGAATTAACTTTGATGCAAAAATAAGAAGAAACTCTACAGATTTAGAAGATGTGTTTTTAGCCCATATTGGTGGTGCAGATACCTTTGCAAGAGGCTTGTTAATTGCTGATAAAATTTTAAGAGAATCAGATTACAATACGTTAAGAACAAAACGATACAGTTCTTTTGATAGTGGGAAAGGAAAAGAATTTGAAGAAGGAAAATTGTCTTTTGAAGATTTATATGCTATTGCTAAAGAGAATGGTGAATTACCGACCATTAGTGGTAAACAAGAGTTGTTTGAAAACATGGTAAATAACAATATTTAAAGGCAATAACTCTGTTGTTAGCAAGTAACAGCTAAGTACAAGTTCTACTTTATTTAAAGAACTACCCATGTTATCTTTAGGTAAATGATATTTAAATATCATTTAAAATATGTATTCTTGTAGAAATACAATAATTGGAAATAAATTACTATAAAAATAAATTAAAATAAAATGAAATTTTTTGTTGATACAGCGAATCTTGATCAGATTAAAGAAGCACAAGCCTTAGGAGTTTTAGATGGGGTAACCACCAATCCATCCCTAATGGCAAAAGAGGGGATTTCTGGAGCGGATAATATTTTACAACACTACCGTGATATTTGCGATGCTGTTGAAGGAGATGTAAGTGCAGAAGTATTGTCTACAGATTACGAATCTATGATAAAAGAAGGAGAAGCCTTAGCAGCTTTAAATCCTCAGATAGTGGTAAAATTACCGATGATTAAAGACGGTATAAAAGCTTGTAAATACTTTTCTAGTAAAGGGATTAAAACCAATGTAACTTTAGTGTTTTCTGTAGGGCAAGCTTTATTAGCAGCAAAAGCAGGAGCTACGTATGTATCGCCATTTATTGGTCGTTTGGATGATATTTCTACAGACGGTTTGCATTTGATTCAAGAAATTAGAGAGGTATATGATAATTACGGTTTTGTAACAGAAATTTTAGCAGCCTCTGTTAGACATACCATGCA
>CALHCC010000109.1 GCA_937930675.1 uncultured Flavobacteriaceae bacterium | reverse complement strand
GATGATGCCAATTTTAACGACTGAGATTTCAAAACGATCGAATAAAGTTTCTATTTGTGCAATAATTATATCTTCATCTATCCAAATAGATTCTTTAAAATCTATATCATTTTGAATGGTGATTGCTGTACAAACAGAAAGTCCGTAAAAACCGTGTGCTTCAAACGTTTTAATGTCCGAAGTAAATCCGGCACCTCCCGAAGGATCGTGACCAGCGATGGTTAGTATGTAGTTGTGTTCTGTCATTACTTAATTATAAATTCCTACTTATTATTAATTTCTAATTACACATTGTTCATTGTATACTGTTCATTGCTATTTAAATAAATCTTGCAAAGAATTTTTAGTTAACTGTTTTACAAAACTTTTTTCGGTCTGAATCAAATCGTTTGATACTTGTTTTTTACCTTCTTGTAGTTGTACTATTTTTTCTTCAATAGAATCTTTACAAATCATTTTATAAGCCATCACATTTTTGTTCTGACCAATTCTATAACAACGGTCAATAGCCTGTGCTTCTGCAGCAGGATTCCACCATGGATCTACAATATAAACGTAGTCTGCAGCAGTTAGGTTTAAACCTGTTCCTCCTGCTTTTAAACTGATTAAAAATATGCGAATTTCCTCATTGGTTTGAAAATTTTCAACTTTAGATTGTCGGTTTTTTATACGTCCATCTAAATATTCATAATTAATCTTTTGTTGATCCAATCTATTTTTAATCAATCCTAACATTGATGTGAATTGTGAAAACACCAATATTTTATGCTTTCCTGTTTTCTCTACAATGTTTTCTAACAACAAATCTATTTTTACAGACTCATTTGTATAATCTTGTTCGTCATTTAACAAACTTGGAGAGTTACAAACTTGGCGTAATTTGGTTAAGGCTTCTAAGATGAACATTTGTGATTTTTCAAACCCTTGCTCATCAATTTTATTCATTAAATAGTCTCGAAATTTGTTTTTTAAAGCTTCATATACTTTGCGTTGTTCCTTCCCCATTTCGCAATACAACACTTGCTCGGTTTTAGGAGGCAAGTCTGTCATCACTTGTTCTTTGGTTCTACGCATTAAAAACGGATGAATAATTTGCCTGAGTTCTTCAGCTACTTTTACATCTTTATTTTTATCAATTGCATTGGCATAGTCTGTTTTAAATTGTTGAATACCTCCTAACAAGCCAGGGTTGATAAAATTCATTTGTGCATACAAATCAAACGTATTGTTTTCTATTGGTGTTCCGGTCATTACCAATCTATTTTTTGCCTTTAAAATTTTGATGGATTTGTAACGCTTGGAATTGGGATTTTTAATGGCTTGGGATTCGTCTAAAATGATGTAATGAAATTCGTAGGTGCTTAACAATTTACTATCGTTCATTACCAAACCATAGGTAGTTAATACCATATCCATTCCCTTAAATGCTTCTATATCTTTACTACGTTTGGTACCGGTATGTGTGTACACGTTTAATTCAGGGCAAAATTTTTGAACCTCCTCATTCCAATTAAATATCAAAGAAGTAGGTACAATTACCAAATGTGCTTGTTTAGGTTTACGTTTGGTTTTAATGTGTTTGATAAAACTGATGATTTGTAAGGTTTTTCCTAACCCCATATCATCTGCCAAACAACCTCCTAAGTTAAAGTCGTCTAAAAAGTTTAACCATTTGAGTCCTTCTTTTTGATAAGGTCTTAGTTGAGCGTTGATTCCGCGTGGCGATCTTACACTTTTAACAGAAGAGAAATTTTGTAATTTTTCTCTAATTTTTAAATGTTCATCAAACAAGTTGGTTTCGTTTTCGTAATTCTCGTACAAGGTATCTACCACAGAAAATTGATACTTAGAAACTTTGATACCCTCTTTAGAAACTGTTCCTGATTTGAATACCGAAAAGTATTTTTGCATCCAATCTTCAGGTAAAATTCCTATCGTTCCATCCTTTAGTTGTACATACTTATCTCTGTTGATGATGTTCTTTTTTAAGTCTCGTAGTGATACTTTTTGATTTCCAAAAGCAACTGCTACGTCTACATCAAACCAATCAATTCCAGAATTGATATTGACAGAAATACTTGCTTTGTTTTGGTTGTATTTTAATTTTAAGTCGTTGCGACCAAAAATTTCAATATCTAATTCCTTTACTTGATTAAAAAAGTTAAGAAACCACTCATTCTCCATTAACTCATCTTCATGCAAAAATAAAAACTCATTGTTTTGATGTTTAAATTTGGGATGTAATCCTTTAATTTCTTCATCAAACTGTTGTTCTAAAGTTTGATTTCTAAGAATTTCGTAAGTAGCCCCTTCTTTTTCAACTTTAATTTTTTTAGCACTGTACAACGGAACAATTTCTTGATCTACTGCTACAGCGGGTTTTAACAAAATAAACCCCTCCATTTGCGATAAATACAATTGCTTTTTAAAGGTGGTTTTTGGCTCTTTTTCAATGCTTATTTTTGGAAGATATTTATAAGTAACAGGGTATTTTTCTGCTACAGGTTCTAAAATATTACGTTTAAATTCATCAAAGTCTTTTTGCAATACTTTAAAATTAGGTACTTGTGCAAAAAACTGAATCACATCACACATATTTTTATTAGGATGCAGATAATAGGTATCGTTTTCTTTGGCAAATAAATAGTACTCTTTACATTTATAAGAAGTTAATTTTTTCTTTTTATCAATTTTTAAATAAGCATTCGTCTCAAAAAATACGTCGTTTTCAGTAACTTCAAATGTAAGCTCTCCTGTATTACTTTTTAATGAGATGGGCTCTAAATTTCGTTTTTGCAATCGCTCTAAATAAGGTTCTTTAATAAAATAGAACGGAATTTCTAACGCATTGGCTCTTTCTATAAGTTCGTGGAGTGTTTGTATTTTAGCAGGGAAATATGCTTTTTCTTCTACATTGCTTTGCTCATAAGATAGTTGATAGGCAAATTTTACCAATTCGGTATGAGTCGCTTCAAACTCCTCTTGCTTTTCTACAAATAGTTGATGGTTTAAGTATTGCAAATGGGTACTAATCTCACCTTCACTACTGGTACTTCCTATGAAAGACCTTATAAACACATCGGTTTTATCTCTATCAAAATAAATTCCCAAACCTATTTTTGGCAGCCTAGCTATTTTTGATTTTTTAGGGGCAGCAGGTAAATAACT
Source organism: uncultured Flavobacteriaceae bacterium (assembly GCA_937930675.1). GTDB lineage: Bacteria > Bacteroidota > Bacteroidia > Flavobacteriales > Flavobacteriaceae > Wenyingzhuangia. Next base: position 1,105 of record CALHCC010000109.1, on the reverse strand, counting down.
CTGAGTAAGTTGATCTGAAGCAATCACCGCCTCTTTAAAATCTGCCAACTGCTGAATGTTAGCATGATTTACAATTCCCTTAACTTTATGTTTTAATTCAATTCCATAAGGTGTAGATTCAAAGTCAAAGTATTTTTGATAGGCTTTATCTTGCAAAGTAAAACCATACTCTTGCAATAAGTTTTCTTTTACCTTGTTTAATTCTTCTGCTACAAGCAATAAATGACTATAGTCGTGTTTAATAATTTCTAACGCTTTTGCTACGTGTTTACAAACTCTATTTTTATGGCATTGGCAATCGGTTTGAAGATCAACACTATTTTCATAAAAAGAAACTAAAATTTTAGCAGGTATATAGGTCCAATAATCTGATTTTAAATGCAAAGAGATTTTATGGTCTTTAGCATTGTAATTGTTTTTGTCTACAATTACCCGTGAATATTGATTGTAAACATTACGAGAAGTTATCTTTAAAAACGTTGGCTCGTCTAAATTTTTAATCAACGTTTTGGTAAACGTGTATGTTTTTGTTTTTGCGTTAAATTGATATAGATTGTTAGTTTCAGGTTGCTTCAATTTGTTTTTCAGTACTTTAAGAGGTTTTAGCTTGCTTTCTGCTACAACAGGTTCTCCCAAGTGTTTGTCAATTTCTGCAATGGCAGATACCATATGTTTACAAACAGCCCCATAATCGTAAGGACAGGTGCAAGTTCCTTGAATTTGATCAGAATCGTAGTTGGTAATTTTTACCATATACATTTCTGAGCCCAACACTTTAAATTCAGCCGTGTGATTTTCTTCCTCAAAAACAGCTTCAAAAATTGCACTGTCCATGGCTCTATCACGAACTTTTTTAGGAGTGTTCTTAAAAACATAATTTTTTAAGTGAGGATTTAGAAACTTCATTGTTGTTTACTTTTTTGTAAAATAATCTCGTATCATCTTAAAATCTTCTATAGGGGTGTTACTATTCCAAATTCCTCCTAAAACACCAACTCCTTTGAAACCTAGTTTGTTGAATTCATCTAAATTATTGGTAGTAACACCTCCCATACCTACAATGGTTTTGTGGATATGATTTACATTAAAACCACGACCGTTGTAA
>CALHCC010000108.1 GCA_937930675.1 uncultured Flavobacteriaceae bacterium | reverse complement strand
CTTTGGCAAAAAAAGATTCTAACCACTCAATCATTTCAAGATCCAGATGGTTGGTAGGTTCGTCTAAAATTAACAAATCGGGTTTGCTAATAAGCACAGTAGCCAATGCCAAACGCTTGCGTTGCCCTCCAGATAAGCCTTCTACTTTTAACTGTAAATTGTCTAGTTTTAATTTAGAGAGTATTTGCTTGTATTGTGTTTCAAAATCCCAAGCGTTGTATTGATCCATCATATCAAATGCCAATTGATATTTTTCGACATCATCAGGGTTTTCTAAAGCAATTTCGTATTCTTTAACAATTTGTAGGACTTTGCTATCAGAGGCAAAAATAACTTCTTCTACAGTTTGTTGCTCATCAAAAGTATCTTCTTGAGAGAGGTAAGCTACGTGTAGTTCTTTACGTTTTACAATTTGCCCTGTGTCTGGAATATCGTTCCCCGCAATAATTTCTAACAAGCGGGTTTTACCCGTACCGTTTTTAGCGACAAAGGCAATTTTTTGATCTTTATTAATTCCAAATGATAAGTTTTCAAACAATACACGTTCTCCAAAAGCTTTAGAAACGTTTTCTACAGATAAGTAATTCACACAAAAATATTTTGTGTAAAAATACAGCATTATATCTATATCCGCCTATAAAAGCTACCAAGCTTCTGCAAAAGTCTTTTTATGCAGGTATAAATCTTTACAAAGTTCAATAGTTCCTACATGTTTTAAAATAGAAACTACTTTTTTAGGCCAAGTTTCTCTAAAATTAAAGGAATTAGGTTTTCCGCCAATGGTATGAATAAATTGAATGTTTAATTCTTTTTCAAACAAAACAGAAATTCCTTTTTGAGCCACTGCATCGTCTAACAATTTTCTAGCTTGATTATAAGCTTTAATTCTAGAGGTGTAAGAAATAAATTTAGTAATAAAATCTTTTACATTTTCTAGGTTTGCTTTGGTGAGTTCATCAGGATGCGATAAAAAATAATCAAGATTGGTGGCAGTACCTGCAATATTTTTAGGCCGATAATCTTTTTTTAGAGAAGAAGGTCTTTGTTCCCAAACAATATCCTCTTTAGAAGTTTTAGCTAATTTCTTTGGGTCTAAAATAATTTGCTGTGTTTTTCTATGCTTAGGCATTTTTAACGCAGGCAATTCTACATCGTTACCAAAGGCATTTAAGCTTAAAAAATTTCCCGTGATTCTACCAATATATCCTTGTCCCCAGCCTGATTCTAAAGAAATAATGCTTAGAATAGCTGCCGGTGGAACTTTGGAAGCAACACAAATTTTAATTACAGAATCAGAAATACGTTGATGTAGTTTTTTTACATGATTGTATTTACGATATTTATACGTGATTTTTTTAGACTCTGTTTTTTGTTTTGCCGTAGTTTGTGAAAAAACAGAAAAAGAGATAAAAAGAAAAAACAAAGTATGAGTAATAAACTTGATGTTTTTTTTCATTTTTAATGATTTTAAAAGTCGTAAAGGTAGTTAAAATATAAAAGATGGTTAGTGAGCTATGTGTCTGTTAAGCAGCCTAAAAGAAGTATACTATTATTAAGTCAGTTTTATACCAAAGATATAAGTTTTTAAAATTATTACTTTGATTGATGTTCGATAGAAAATCGTATCGAGAAAGTCAATTTTTCTTGAGCAAAACCCAGTTAATTAGTTGTAAAGAAATACAAGATTCCTATGAAATCCATTTTAGAAGTTGAAAAATTAAGAATTGCATTTAAAAACCAAAACGAGATGATAGATGTGGTGCACGCAATTGATTTTACTATTTTTCCGAATGAAATTATAGGAGTGGTAGGAGAGTCAGGAAGTGGTAAGTCGGTAACGTCTATGGGGATTATGGGGCTTTTGTCTAGTAAAAATACGGTTATTGATGGGCGTGTTAGGTATGGAGAAATTGATTTATTAACGATAGATAAAAAGCAACATAGAGAAATTGTAGGGAAAGAAATTAGCATGATTTTTCAGGAACCGATGACTTGTTTAAATCCTAGTTTAACGTGTGGATATCAAGTAGCAGAGGTTTTAAAATTGCATACGGATTTATCTAAAGAAGAAATAACTCAAGAAGTTAAACGTCTTTTTGAAAAAGTAAAGCTTCCTAGAGTACAAAAAATGATGGATCAATATCCTCATGAGCTTTCTGGAGGGCAAAAACAACGTGTGATGATTGCCATGGCCATTGCCTGTAAGCCAAAGTTGTTAATTGCAGACGAACCTACAACAGCTTTGGATGTTAGTGTGCAAAAAGACATTATTTTGCTGCTAAAACAATTGCAAAAAGAAACAGAGATGAGTATTCTTTTTATTACGCACGATTTGGCTTTGATTGGTGAAATTGCAAATCGTGTTCTTGTCATGCAAAAAGGGAGAATTGTAGAACAAGGACGTGTTCAAGATGTTTTTTTACAGCCAAAAGAAATATACACCAAAGCCTTAATTAATGCCAAACCTAAGTTAAATGTTCGGTTAAAAGAACTTCCATCCGTAGCGAGTTATTTACAAGAAAATTTTAAAGAACAAATTTATACC
>CALHCC010000107.1 GCA_937930675.1 uncultured Flavobacteriaceae bacterium | reverse complement strand
AAAACCACATTGGGGAAAAAGATTTAAAGCCAAGCACAACGAATTGGCAAAATTGTACCCTAAATGGGAAGATTTTAAACAATTGAGAGAAAAGTTAGATCCCACCAATAAATTTTTAAACGGATATTTAACCAAAATTTTCACAAAATAAAGAATACCCTGAATATGTTTCAGGGTATTTTTGTAAGTAGCTATCTGTAAAATAAATAGTTTTGCAGGTATTGCTAACTCAAACAATAGATACATGAATACGTTACCATACCCAAAAGCTGTTTTATTTGATTTTGATGGAGTTGTTGTAGACAGTTTTAAATGTCATAGAGCTGCTTGGACCTCTGCGTTTAAAGAAATTTTTGATAAAGAAATTTGTCCATTTCCACATGCAACACACGCAGGAAAAGCACCTGCGGTAATCGCTACGTACTTTGCAACTTTTGGAGGAGATGCTTCTAAAGGGCCTTTGTTAGAACGTTTAAAAGAAGAACATTTAAAAAGAACAGTAAAGACGACTCCGCCCGATTTGCTGCCAGGAGCTTTTGATATAGAAGCATTTTTAACAGAAAAAAAGATACCACATGGTATTGCGAGTAACGCACCTACAAGTTTTGTGAAAAATTCGGTAAAAGAAACAGGTATTGGATTTACCGTATGCATGGGGGTAGATATGTTTAGCGAACCCAAACCAAGCCCAATTCCGTATATAACGTTGGCAGAAAAGTTAGGAGTTAAAAAAGAAGATTTTTCTAAAACCATTATTTTTGAAGACAGTTTAACAGGGATTAGAGCGGCAGCTCAAACAGGAATGGTAGCGGTAGGAGTTTTAACACAGTATTCAGAAAAAGAATTATTAGAAAACGGAGCTGTAAAAGTTTTTCCAACCTTGTTAGAAGCTTATCAAGAGATTGTATCTTTGTAATCTATGGCAAAACATTACAACGTTTTAATAATTGGAGGAGGAGCAGCAGGTTTTTTTACGGCGATTAATACCAAAGAAAAAAATCCAGAATTGTCCGTGGGTATTTTAGAAAAAAGTAAAGAAGTACTTCAAAAAGTTAAAATATCAGGAGGAGGTCGTTGTAATGTTACACATGCCTGTTTTGATCCAAAGGAATTAACAGAATTTTATCCTAGAGGGAAAAGAGAATTGCTAGGTCCATTTCATCAGTTTATGACAGGAGATACGATGGAGTGGTTTGAGCAGCGAGGAGTTTCCTTAAAAATAGAAAGCGATCATAGAATCTTCCCAGAATCTAATAGTTCACAGTCCATTATAGATTGTTTTTTAAAGGCAACACAAAATTTAGGAGTTGATGTTAAAAAATCAGAAGGAGTTAAGAGTTTCACAAAAGTAGCTGATGTTTGGAAGGTAGTAACAACAACCAATGAATATACGTGCGATAAACTGGTGGTAACCGCAGGTAGTAGCAAACCTATGTGGAATTTGTTAACCGAATTAGGACATACCATTGTACAGCCTGTACCTTCGTTATTTACATTCAATATACAAGATCCTTTGTTAAAAGATCTTCCTGGAGTTTCGGTTCAAAATGTTGAGGTTTCTATTAAAGATACCAAACTAACAAGTACGGGACCTTTATTAATTACCCATTGGGGAACAAGTGGGCCAGCTGTTTTAAAGCTATCCGCTTTTGGAGCTTTGTTGTTGGCAGAAAAAGACTATCAGTATCAAGTAACAATAAATTGGTTAAGTTGTAATAGACAACAGGCTTTAGATAGGTTGTTTGCCTACAAAAAAAATGAGGTAAAATCTATTTTAGAAAAAAGAAGCCCTTTTGAAACCATTAGCAAGCGTTTATGGAATCGTTTTTTAGAGGTTTGTGAGATTGATGGACAAACCAAATGGGCAGATGTTGCTCATAAAAAATTAGAAAAATTAGCCGATAAATTAACAGCTACTTTGTTTCATGCACAAGGAAAAAGTACATTTAAAGATGAATTTGTAACGGCTGGAGGTATCAAATTAAAAGAAGTAAATTTTAAGAGGTTCGAAAGTAAGTTACACCCCAATCTCTTTTTCGCAGGGGAAATATTAAATATTGATGCGGTTACAGGTGGATTTAACTTTCAGAATGCTTGGACAGGAGGTTGGATGGTGAGCGAAGCAATAACACAAACTACTTAAGCTACCTCTCCTCTATGAGGTTTTAAAGCATCTCTATAAATTTTCATATCTATCTCATCAACCACAATAAAAGCGGTAGCCCACATAGAATTGACTTCGGTATGATTAATTTCGTGAAACTTTAAGTTTTCTGCTTCAGCAAATTCTTTTAAATGAATACAGTGGTGCTTTGCCGTTCCTAATCCATTGGGTCCTTTAAAATCCCAAATTAGTTTTAATCTTCTCATAACAACAAAGATAGTTGATCACTATTTAAAATAAAGAATAGGTCTTCTGTAAATTTTAAAGATACCTAACTTAAAGTTATATTTGTTCAAAATTGATTAGAGTATGATGGAGCAAACTTTTATTCCAAAATCGTTAAAAGTAGGTAAAGAGTCAGGTAAAATAACTTGGCAAACGCCCAGTAATATTGCATTGGTAAAATATTGGGGGAAAAGAGATCCGCAATTGCCAGAAAATACTTCTATAAGTTTTACACTTTCTAACTGCCACACCATCACATCACTTACGTATAAAAAGAAAGAAGTAAAAAACGATTCTTTTGATTTTGAAGTTGTTTTTGAGGGTGAAAAAAACGAAGCCTTCAAGCCTAAGATAGAAACCTTCTTTCATAGAATTGTAGCTTATGTTCCTTTTTTAAAAGAATACAGTTTTGTGATAGCATCTAAAAACTCGTTTCCTCACAGTAGTGGTATTGCATCTTCGGCAAGCGGTATGAGTGCAATTGCAATGTGTTTGATGAGTATGGAAAAAGAGTTAAATTCAGAGTTATCGGATGAAGAATTTTATAAAAAAGCTTCTTTATTGGCTAGATTAGGATCCGGAAGTGCTTGCAGAAGTGTAAAAGGAGCTTTGGTTGTTTGGGGAGAACATTCTGAAATCGAGGGTAGTTCGGATTTGTACGGAGTTGAATTTACAGATGCAGTAGCTCCTGTATTTAACAACTATCAAGATACTATTTTGTTGGTAGACAAAGGAGAAAAACAAGTAAGTAGTACCGTGGGGCATGGTTTAATGCACGGACATCCTTTTGCAACGCAACGTTTTGCCCAAGCTCAAGAAAATATATCAAAAATTAAAGAAATTTTTGCAAATGGAGACGTAGATGGATTTATTGCTTTGGTAGAAAGTGAAGCTTTAACACTGCATGCTATGATGATGACTAGCCATCCCTATTTTATTTTGATGAAGCCCAATACACTGGAAGTGATTCATAAAATTTGGGAGTATCGTAAACATACAGGAAGTAAAGTTTGCTTTACATTAGATGCAGGAGCCAATGTACATGTATTGTATCCAGAAAGTGAGAAAGAGACTGTTCAAACTTTTATTAAAGAAGAATTGTTTGTGTATTGCAAAAATGGGGAGTATATACATGATCAGGTGGGAATGGGAGCCAAATTATTAGACAGTACTCATATTTAATACTTATATTTGCCCTATAATTAGCGAGTTATGAAAGGACCTTTATTTTACGCAAAAATTTTATTGTTTGGAGAATACGGAATTATAAAAGACTCCAAAGGTCTTGCAATTCCTTACAACTCATATAAAGGAGCGTTTAAACAAGCAGATGTTTTAGAAGGTATTCCTTTAAAGTCTAATGGATATTTACAAGACTACTATCAATATTTAAAAGGGTTAACCTCTGATTTGGTTACGTTTGATTTACAGCAGCTAAAACAAGATATTGATGGAGGGATGTATTTTGATTCTAGCATTCCTCAAGGATATGGAGTTGGAAGTTCTGGAGCTATTGTAGCAGCTATTTATGATAAATATGCACAAGATAAAATCACCGTTTTAGAGAATTTAACCAAAGATAAGTTGTTAAAATTAAAAGCTGTTTTTGGATTGATGGAATCTTATTTTCACGGAACAAGCTCAGGTTTAGATCCGTTAAATAGTTACTTAAGCTTACCTATTTTAATACAATCAAAAGATAATATAGAATCTGTAGGAATTCCTTATCAGCAGAACGGAAAAGGAGCCGTGTTTTTATTAGACTCTAAAATGATAGGAGAAACAGAACCGATGGTGTCTATTTTTATGGAGAAAATGAAAAACGAAGGTTTTCGTAACATGTTAAAAAATGAATTTGTAACCTATACGGATGCTTGCGTAGATAATTTTTTACATGGCGATGCAAAATCACTCTTTGGAAACGTTAAAAAACTATCCAAAGTGGTTTTAGAAAACTTTAAACCTATGATTCCTGCAAAATTCCACGCTTTGTGGAAAAAAGGAATTGATTCTAACGACTACTATTTAAAACTTTGCGGATCTGGTGGTGGAGGTTATATTTTAGGTTTTGCTCCCGATTTTGAAAAAGCGAAAACATCCTTAATTAATTACGACTTAGAATTGGTATATAGGTTTTAAACTAGCCGTACCAATGAAAAACGATAGAACAATTAAGCATAAAATAATAGGATTATTTTCTGTTGTGCGTGGTTACAATATTATGTTGCTCATCATTGCACAATACTTGTCAGCTATTTTTGTGTTTGACGTGGGTGCCTCCTTAAAAACTGTTTTTTTAGATTATTATTTGCATTTAGTAGTGTTGTCTACAGTATGCGTGGTGGCTGCAGGTTATATTATTAACGACTTTTACGACGTTTCTATAGATGTTATCAACAAACCTTTTAAAACCCATATGGGTAATTGGGTACGTAAAAAAACAAAACTTCAAGTTTATTTTATATTAAACGGTATTGCTTTTTTATTAGCCAGTATTATTTCTTGGAAAGCAGCATTATTTTTTGCTGTTTATATCTTTTTTATTTGGTTGTATTCACACAAACTTCAAAAATATCCTAGAATTAGAGTTTTGTCTGTATCTGTTTTAGATGTATTGCCCTTCTTTGTTATTTTTGTGTATTACAATCATTTGTCTACTTTAATTTTAACACATGGTGTTTTTCTTTTTGGATTGATTCTTTTAAAAGAAATGGTAAAAGATTTTAGAAGAATACGAGGTGCTATTTTAAACAATAGAGAAAGTTTGGTAATTACCTACGGAGCAGCTAAAGTTAAATTAGGAATAGGAGTTTTATTGTTTTTAATGACGTTTCCTACCTATCATTTATTGCATTTTCCTGAAATAGGAGCTATGAAATATTATTTTTATGTTTTTTTACTCTTTGCCCCTGTATTTTTATATTTCTTAATTAAAGCAAAACGAGAAAGACATTATTTGGTATTGCACAATGCTTTAAAATGCATCTTAGTCATGGGTGTTTTTAGCTTAATGTTAATAGATACTTCTGTATTGTTAATCAGAGTTTTAAATCAAGTAAAAATATAAAGCTAAGGTGTGGTTTTGTTTTGTATTTTTGTAGACCAAAATAGATAAAATGAACACAAACAAAAACTCGTCGAGAGGACGACAAAAAGGGAAATCAGGACAATCTTTTAGCAAATTTAAAGCATCGCAAAAAAAGAGTTCTCAAAAACCTGCAGGAGCTAGTAAATCTGGTGAGACTACAAAAAAAGCTCCTCAAAAAACCAATACAACAGCTACATCAGGAATTCGCTTAAACAAATACATTGCCAATGCAGGTATTTGCTCTAGAAGAGATGCGGATTTGTATATAGAAACAGGAAGTGCTACAGTAAACGGAAAAGTAGTTACAGAAATGGGTTATAAAGTTCAACCGAACGATGAAGTACGTTTTGACAATGTATTAATCAATCCAGAAACCAAAAGATACGTACTGTTAAACAAGCCTAAAAATTACATTACAACCATGGACGATGAGCGTGGTAGAAAAACCGTAATGGATCTTGTAGCTAGTGCTTGTAAAGAACGCATTTATCCGGTAGGTAGATTGGATAGAGATACTACAGGATTGCTATTGTTTACCAACGATGGAGAATTGGCAAAACAATTAACACACCCTAAACACAATAAAAGAAAGCTGTATCATGCAACCTTAGACCATAAAGTATCGTTAAAACATCTACAAGAGATTGCAGCGAGTCCTGAAATCGAAGGTAAAAAAGTTTGGGTAGATGATGTTGCTTATGTACAAGGACAATCTAAAAACGAAGTAGGAATCGAAATTCATTCTGGACGTAACCGAATTGTACGTAAAATATTTGCTCATTTTGGTTACAAAGTAGTAAAGCTGGATAGAGTTGTTTTTGCAGATTTAACTAAAAAAGATTTGCCTAGAGGGCACTATAGATATTTAACAGCACAAGAAGTGATTAATCTTAAAAACGGATTGTAATACTTAACACTTATCCATAAAAAAAGCTCAGAAAAATTATTTTTTCTGAGCTTTTTTAGTAACTGTTAATATTCTGTAAACATACTTTTTTAAAAAGAAAAAGTCTTTAGGTTGTTTTCAAATAAAGGAGTTAATAGTTTTTTGTTTTTTTGTGTCGCCAGTTTTTCAGAAAGATTTAAATGTCTTATATGATGGGTATCCGATCCTACAAAAGTGTATAAATTTTCTTTTAACAACTTATGAGCCACTTTGGTTACAGCTTCTCCATACTGTTTAGTGAGTGAAAGAATATTGAGTTGTAATAAACATCCTGCATCCACTAATTTTTTATAGTTAGAGAAATCTTTGTGGTAAAAATTATACCTTTCAGGATGTGCAAGTACCGGAATGTAGCCTTTTAGTTGAATTTGAAATAATAAATCTTCCAAATTAAAAGGAGGATTAAAAAAAGACATTTCCACCAATATGTATTGATCTTTTAGGGGAAGAATATCATTATGATCTAATAATTTCGAAAAATTTTCATCCAACATATATTCAGCTGCTGCATGAAAATTTACATGATGCAAGCCTTGTTTCTGTAATTCACGCTTAACCAAAGCTTCTTTTTCTTTAATAAGGGCAGAACTATTGTCCCATACGTTCCCTAAAACATGGGGGGTGGTTCTAAAATTAGTAATGCCTTGTGTCTCCATTTTTTTGATAAGAGACAAGGTGTCTTCTAAATCCTTAGCTCCGTCATCTATACCAGGTAATAAATGCGAATGAATGTCTACATAATTTTTAGGATATAAATCGTTTAAGGTAATTTTTTTAGTAAATAATCCCATAAAAATAGATGGATGTTTTTGTTTTTACAAAGGTATAGATTTTATCTTGTACTATAAGTTTGACTTATGTCAATGTTTATTAAAAATTGAATAAAAGCCAAACTAAATTGTAATAACTTACTATATTTGTCCTTAGCCAAAATTTATAATGATGGAATATTTAGACTTTGAATTGCCTATTAAGGAATTAGAAGAGCAGTTGCAAAAATGCACAATCATCGGTGAGGAAAGTGAGGTAGATGTAACCAATACTTGTAAGGAAATTGAAGATAAGATTACAGATCTAAAAAAAAATATTTACGAAAACTTAACCCCTTGGCAAAGAGTACAATTGTCAAGACATCCTAACAGGCCTTATACGTTAGATTATATCAAGGCTTTAGCAGGAGATACTTTTATGGAACTACATGGTGATAGAACCGTAAAAGATGATAAAGCTATTGTGGGAGGTTTAGGAAAAATAGGAGATCAAAGTTTTATGTTTATTGGGCAGCAAAAAGGAATTAATACCAAAATGCGTCAATATAGAAACTTTGGGATGGCCAATCCAGAAGGATACCGTAAAGCATTGCGTTTAATGCGTATGGCAGAAAAATTTGGAATTCCTGTAGTAACATTTGTAGATACTCCTGGAGCATATCCTGGATTAGAAGCAGAAGAACGTGGACAAGGAGAAGCTATTGCTCGTAATATTTTTGAAATGTGTGTGTTAAAAACACCTATTATTACCGTAATTATTGGAGAAGGAGCTTCTGGAGGAGCTTTAGGAATTGGAGTTGGAGACAAAGTATTAATGATGGAGAATTCTTGGTATTCTGTAATTTCTCCAGAAAACTGTTCTTCTATTTTGTGGCGTTCTTGGGAGTTTAAAGAGAAAGCAGCAGCATCTTTAAAATTAACTTCTAAAGATATGAGTGCCTTAAATTTGGTAGATGGTGTAATTCCAGAACCTTTAGGCGGAGCACATTCTGATAGAGAAACTACGTTTACAACCGTTAAAGAAACCATTGTAAAGTTATTAGCAGAATTAAAACAAAAAGAAGTAGATACTATGATTCATGAGCGTATTGAAAAATATGCAGCTATGGGAGTCTATAAAGAATAACGTATTTTAAATACACTTAAAAAGCCAAAATGTTATAAACATTTTGGCTTTTTTCTTTTTAAGAACTAATAATTTCCTGAATACGATGTTTAATATAAGGAAGGTTATCGCGTTCAAACCACTGGTTTTTCTTCATCCAAATATTATTTCTAGGAGAAGGATGAGGGAGTACTAAGAACTTAGGTAAGTATTCATGAAAATTTTGAACCGTTTCGGTTAATGTTTTTTTCATATTGTCTAAGTAATATTTCTGCGCATAAGTACCTATTAAAACAATTAATTCTACATTTTTTAACTCTTCAAATAAAGCAGGATGCCATTTAGGGGCACATTCTTTTCTAGGAGGTAAATCTCCTGTCTTCCCTTTACCGGGGTAACAAAACCCCATAGGTATAATGGCAAATAGTTCTGTATTGTAAAACATGTCCTTACTTACATTTAACCATGCTCGTAATCGTTCTCCACTTTTGTCATTCCAAGGGATGCTAGTTTTATGTACAATACTACCTGGAGCTTGGCCTATAATAACAATTTTACTAGCAGGATGTGCTGTTAAAACCGGATTTACACCGTTGCTTAAGTGGGGTGAACAAAGTGTACAGCCTTTAATATCAGAGAGTAATGCATCCATAAAATATAGGAATTAAATAGAGTTGTTGATAAATCATGAATATAATTGATATTGGTCGTGAAAAAACATAAAAACAATCATTAACTTTAAAAAAAAAACAAGCGAATTTTTACTATGAGAATAGAATACGATATCAAATTGGGTTTTAAAGATGTCATGATAAGACCTAAACGATCTACGTTAAAAAGTAGATCGGAAGTGAATTTGACAAGGAAATTTAATTTTTTAAACAGTACATCTACATGGGAAGGGGTTCCTATTATGGCTGCAAATATGGATACTGTAGGGACTTTTGAAATGGCACTTACTTTGTACAAGAGTCAAGTTTTTACAGTTATTCACAAACACTATACTGCTAAAGAGTGGAAAGATTTTTTTAGAACGGCTCCAGAAAATATAGAGAATTATATAGGGATTAGTACGGGGATAGGTGATGAAGATGCAGAGAAATTAGCAGAAATAGTACAAGAAAATCCAAAGCTAAAGTTTATTTGTATTGATGTTGCAAATGGGTACTGTGAGAGTTTTGTAGATTGTGTTTTGAATACTAGGAGTTTATGTCCTAAAAAAATAATTATAGCAGGAAATGTGGTAACGGGAGAAATGGTAGAAGAATTATTACTCTCTGGTGCAGATATTGTGAAAGTAGGAATAGGACCTGGATCTGTTTGTACAACTAGAGTAAAAACAGGAGTTGGTTATCCACAATTGTCTGCAATTATAGAATGTGCAGATGCAGCTCATGGTTTAGGAGGGCATATTATAAGTGATGGAGGTTGTACTGTACCTGGAGATATTGCGAAGGCTTTTGGAGCAGGAGCAGATTTTGTGATGTTAGGAGGCATGTTTGCAGGACACGATGAAAGTGGAGGTGTAGTCGTAGAAAAAAATGGTAAAAAATTTAAAGAATTTTATGGCATGAGTTCTATTGTAGCTATGGAAAAACATACTGGAGGTGTAGCAGAATATAGGGCTAGCGAAGGTAAAAGCGTAGAAGTAGCTTATAAAGGGACGGTGGTAAATACCGTAAAAGATATTTTAGGAGGAATAAGAAGTGCCTGTACTTACGTGGGGGCATCTACTTTAAAAGAGTTGAGTAAAAGGACTACATTTATTAGGGTAGCAGAGCAAGAAAATACAGTGTATGCAGAATAAAAAAAATAACGATAAGTAGTTAAGGCTTATCGTTATTTTTGTTTTTAGGTTAAATCTCTATTATAAAAACCACCTCTGTTTTCCTTTCTTTCGATAGAGGATTGAATAATTAAATACGCATTGGTAATTAAATTTCTCAGTTCACAAATAGGAACAGATAATTTAGCAGTTTTATACAATTCTTTGTTTTCTTGATACAAAATTTCCAATCTGTTAGAAGCTTTGTTTAAACGGTTATTAGAACGAACAATACCTACATAATCACTCATTATTTTCTGAATGTCTTTTCGGTCGTGCGTAATTAAGATGTTTTCTTGATTTAGAGAAGTATTGGTATCATCCCAATCAGGAGTATCTTCTCTAAACGAAAGCTTGCCTATTTTTTTAGACGCATGTACAAAACTGTTGTGCGAGTATACAATAGCTTCTATAAGAGAGTTAGAGGCAAGTCTATTAGCACCATGCAATCCTGTTCTAGAACATTCTCCACTTGCGTAAAGATTCTCTATGGAAGTTTCTCCGTTTACAGTGACATCTACACCTCCACACACATAATGAGCTGCGGGTGTTACAGGAATAAAGTGTTTGTGCACATTAATTCCAATAGATTTACACTTTTTGGTGATGTTAGGAAAGTGATTGATAAAGTGTTTTTTATCGATATGTGTACAATCTAAATACACATATTCCTCACCCGTAATTTTTAATTCTGTATCAATAGCTCTTGCAACAACATCTCTAGGAGCTAGCTCTAAACGATTATCGTATTTTTTCATAAAACGTTCACCGTAAACGTTTCGTAAAATTCCTCCTTCTCCTCTTACCGCTTCTGTAATTAAAAAAGCAGGAGATTGTGCAGGTTCTTGATACAGTGCTGTAGGATGAAACTGAATAAATTCAACATCTTTAATTCTAGCTTTGGCTCTGTAAGCCATAGCGATTCCATCTCCAGTCGCTATTTTAGGATTGGTGGTAGTTCTGTATACTTGTCCGCTACCCCCTGCTGCTAATAAGGTTATTTTAGCAGTAATAGTTTTTATTTTTTGGCTGTTTTCGTCTAATACATACGCACCATAACACGTGATGTGATCTCTATGTGTTACCGTTTCAGTAATTCCTTGAGCTCTTAGTATGTGGTGATTGGTAATAAAATCAATTGTAAAGTGATCTTCTAACAGGTGAATGTTGGGACTTTTTTCTACTTCTGCTAGCAAAGCTCTTGCGATTTCGTATCCTGTAATATCTTTGTGGTGAAGAATTCTGTTTTGAGAATGTCCACCTTCTCTTCCTAAGCTATACTCTCCTTGTTGGGTTTTGTCAAATTTGGTACCCCATTCTATAAGTTCTTCTAGTCTTTCTGGAGCTTGCTCTACTACCATTCTAACCACATCTTCATTACAAAGGTCATCCCCTGCAATTAAGGTGTCTTGGATATGTTGTTCAAAAGAATCTACGTCATTATTAATTACAGTAGCAATTCCTCCTTGGGCATATTTGGTGTTACTTTCTTCTTTCTCAGCTTTGGTAACAATGGTAATGGTACTTTGTGGATGCTGCTTTGCTGCTTTTAAAGCATAGGAAAGACCTGCAATACCAGAACCAATAACAAGAAAATCAGTTTTAATCATAAAATTATTTAGATAAGGCTAACATTTTTTCGATGGGAGCCAATGCTTTCTCAGCCAATTCTTTTTCAACGTCTATTGCTGGTAGTTCATGCTCTAAGCACAAGAATAATTTTTTTAAGGTATTCATTCTCATATAAAAACATTCACTACAAGCACAGGTGTTGTCTTCTTCGGCAGGAGCAGGAATTAATGTTTTGTGAGGTACTTGTTTTATCATTTCATGTAAAATACCTGCTTCTGTAGCTACAATAAATTTATTGTTTTTACTTTCTCTAGCGTATTTTAACAATCCTGATGTAGAACCAACATAACTTGCTGTTTTTAAGATGTAGGCTGGAGATTCTGGATGTGCAATAATTTCAGCATCTGGATGTTCTGTGGCTAAGTTTAACAATTTATCAATAGAAAAAGCCTCGTGTACCATACAAGACCCTTCCCATAAAAGCATGTCTCTACCTGTTTGTTTGTTTAAATAATCGCCCAAGTTTTTGTCTGGAGCAAAAATAATTTTTTGATCTTTTGGGAACGATTCTATAATTTTTACGGCATTGGATGAGGTACAAACAATATCGCTCATGGTTTTAATTTCTGCCGAACAATTAATGTAGGTAACTACTTTGTGGTCTGGATGTTTTGCTTTAAAAGCTTTGAATTCTTCTGGCGGACAAGAGTCTGCTAAAGAACACCCTGCTTTTAAATCGGGTAATAATACCTTTTTTTGTGGGTTTAAAATTTTAGCTGTTTCTGCCATAAAATGAACGCCTGCAAATACAATAATATCTGCATTGGTTTTGGCAGCCTCTTGTGCTAATTGTAAACTATCTCCTACAAAATCTGCAATATCTTGAATAGCCTCTTCTTGGTAGTAGTGGGCTAAAATAACTGCATTTTTTTCTTTTTTTAATCTATTGATTTCTGCAACATAATCTACGTTGTCTTGTGTTTCAATATCTAAAAACCCTTTGTTGTTTAAGTTTTCTTTTGCTTGTGCTAAAGTGCTCATTAAAATAGATTTTGTATTACAAATTTACAAAAAAAGAGCCTATATAGGCTCTTTTGTAATCAAGTCGTTGTTATTTAGATTGACCTTACAGCATATCTCCATCCAAATGGATCTTCTGTTTTACCAGTCTGAATGTTTGTTATTTTTTCTTTAAATAAAGAAGCATAACTGTTTTCTGTATTCGGTAAGTCATAATCATTACCTTTAAAGTTAAAGCTGATAATAGGATTGATAACGGCTGCAGTTCCTGCACCAAACATTTCTTTTAAAGATCCGTTTTTAGCAGCTTCTTCTATTTCGTATACCGATACATTTCTAACTTCAACAGCAATTCCTTCTTTTTCTGCAATGGCAATGACGCTTTTACGAGTAATTCCATCCAAGATTCTATCGGAAGTAGGAGCGGTAATTAATGTATCCCCAATTCTAAAGAATACGTTCATAGTTCCTGCTTCTTCTAAATTTTCGTGCGTACTAGCATCTGTCCAAACTACTTGTTGATATCCTGCTTCGTTGGCTAATTTTGTAGGATAAAATTGTCCTGCATAATTACCCGCACATTTTGCAAAACCTACACCTCCACTAGCAGAACGGCTGTATTTATCAGCAAAAAGTACACGTACTTCTCCGCTGTAATACGATTGTGCTGGAGACAAAATAAACATAAATTTGTATTGTTTTGCAGGCGATGCCGATACTCCAGGTTCTGTAGCAATAATAAAAGGACGGATGTACATAGAGCTTCCTTCAGAAGTTTGTATCCATTCTTTATCGATGTTTAATAACAATTCCATTCCATCAAAAAATAACTCTTTTGGAAAAGCAGGAATGGCCAAACGCTCAGAAGATTTGTTTAATCTCTCAAAGTTTTGTTCAGGTCTAAATAACCAGACGACGTTGTCTAAAGATTTGTAGGCTTTCATACCTTCAAATACAGCTTGACCGTAGTGGAATACTTTAGCTGATGGATCTAGAGAAATAGGACCGTAAGGTCTTATTTGTGCATTTTTCCATTTTCCATCAATATAGTCACATTCAAACATGTGATCTGTAA
Organism: uncultured Flavobacteriaceae bacterium; assembly: GCA_937930675.1. Lineage (GTDB taxonomy): Bacteria > Bacteroidota > Bacteroidia > Flavobacteriales > Flavobacteriaceae > Wenyingzhuangia. The sequence continues at coordinate 13,389 of CALHCC010000107.1, read as the reverse complement.
AGTTTTCTCCAAACGATAAATTGCTAAAATCTACCTCATTAATTTTAGTGGTAGTAGACTTGTTAATCGTGATGTTCTGGTTGTTTATTCCCATGATTTCGTTTGTAAAAAAATGTTTTTATAAGGAACAAAAGTAAATATAAAAATTGTAATGCGTGCAATAAAAACACTTTTTAACAAAGTATATTATTGTCTATCTTTGTGGCTATAATTTAACTGTTTTGAAAAGAAAAATTATCGTTACTTCTGATGGATCTACCACCATACACCTACCAGGATGGAATGAAAGTTACCATTCTACCCACGGTGCTATTCAGGAAGCGTACCATGTTTTTATAGACATGGGCTACAAAGCGATAACCCAACAAGACGTTTCTATTTTAGAAATAGGTTTTGGTACAGGTTTAAATGCGTTTATTACTTTTTTAGAAACGGTTAAAGATGCTAAGCATATAAATTATGTAGGGGTAGAGGCTTATCCTGTAAAAGAAGATGAGTTGTTGGCTTTAAATTATGTATCGGAATTAGAGACTAGAAATTTTGCTCATAAGTTTGAGGAAATGCATTTAACCCCTTGGAATAAGCCTCAGAAGGTGAGTGCTAATTTTACATTGACCAAACGCCAAATGTTTTTTCATAACATTACAGACGAATCTGCTTTTGATTTAATTTATTTTGATGCGTTTGGTGCTAGAGTACAACCAGAATTGTGGTCCGAAGAAATTTTTGAAATCATGTTTAAAGCACTAAAACCCGAAGGGAAATTAGTGACCTATGCAGCTAAAGGAAGTGTACGTAGAGCCATGCAAGCGGTAGGGTTTGTAGTAGAAAGATTACCAGGGCCTCCAGGAAAAAGAGAAATGCTAAGAGGAACAAAAACCAAATAAAATGACTGAGTTTTCAAGATTAAAAAGAAAAAAGCCCAATAGCGTTAGAATTGTAGTATTGGTATTGGTGTTGTTTGTAGTATTGTTTTTACTAAAAAATGCAGACGGTTTGGTAGCTCAGTTTTTTGGGAAGTAACTCTATTTTTCTAGGTTGTTCATTTTTAATACAAAATAAATACTAGTTCCTATTAAAGAGAGAAACGTAAATACAAAGAAATAGGGTGTTATTTCATCTATGTTCCTGTAAATACTACTTACTTTATTAAATATACCAAATCCTAAAATAAGTGTTGTCACAATTTTAATAGCTCGTAACATTCTAGTACCTAAAGTGTATATCTTTACAGCATTTTGTTTTGTTATAGTAACAGGGTAATTGTACAAATGTGGGAATCTTTCTAAAATAGAAATTCCAATATATAGTAAAGTTACTAAGCCTAATATGATGAATATGCTTAATTTATGTCCATACGCATCGGCTTTTAAACCACTATAGTGTACAGGGGTTTTTTCGGGTATATCAGTATAATTACTTAACACTAGTAGCCATAAAGAAAAAAGCAATAGTTGTCCTATTATTTCTATGATGATATCCGTATTTGTCCATTTTATTTTTTCAATTTTGATACGATTCATAGTATTTTAATTTTCTTGTTTAGAAAATCTATAATTACCACCTCCTTGTAAGAGTTTTAATGTTTTTTTTGAGGGATTGAATTTTATAACAATTCCAGCAGGAGGAAATTTATAAGTATGCGTTTTAAGAGTAGTTTGTAATACAAAAGAATTTTGTCCGGTAGCTTGGGCAATCAATTCATTTTTACTGTTTTTCGTAATAGTAATGTTTAAAGGGAGCTGTGAAGATGTATACACACCTAAATAATCATCTACGTTTTTAGAAGAAGAACTAAAAGATGGAATTTCATAAGATTTCCCAAAAGCCTCTTTTAATAAAATAATGGCTATATCGTTCATACTTTGTTGTGTTCCGTTAGAGGTAATTGCTAAAGATAGTTTGCTGTCTGGAAAGTAAGAAACCAAAGAACGATAACCGTCAATAGAACCACCATGTCCGTATCCTAAATGGTTGTAAAAAGGCATTTTCATCAATCCCATTCCGTATTTACCATTTAAGGTTTGCATTTGCTTTAAATTTTCTAGGTGGATGAGTTTTTCATCAAAAAGAGCAGAAAAAAAATGGGTTAAATCTGTGGGTGTAGATACAATTCCTCCAGCTCCAGTGGTAACGCTAGTGTGTGTTTTCGGACTTAAATTCCATTGTTGTTTGTAGGTGTAAGAAGAGGTATTGTAATTCATCCCCAAAAATGTCTGTGGCAAGTTTAAAGGTTGTGTAATTTGTTCTTTTAGAAGTGTTGCATAAGTTTTGTTGTAAACTTTTTCTAAAATAAAAGAGAGTAATACGTAGTTAGAATTGCTGTATAACGTTGTAGTATTAGGTTCAAAAATACTTCCTAAGTCTGTAATGATTTTCACTAGTTTTTCAGCAGAAGTTGCTTTTGTATTCCATGTGGAAAAACGTTTGCTATCTGTAAAATTAGCAATTCCACTCCTGTGATATAACAAATCTGAGATGGTTATTTTGTTACTGTTTTTAATTTCGGGATAAAAAGTGTTTAAGGTTTCTGAGAGTTTTAATTTGTTATTCTCTATTGCTTTTAATACCAAAACGGCTGTAAATGTTTTAGAGATAGAGCCAATATTGTATAAGGTAACAGAGTTGTTTTTGATTTTTGCTTGAATGTTTTGAAAGCCAATAGATTTTTGATAAATAATTTGACGATCTTTTTGTAAAACAACCGTTCCCATAAATTGATGATGTGTTTCTAATTCTTTAAAAAACAGATCTAATTTTTGAGTATTTACAGATTGTGTAAAACCGATGGTGTAAAATAAAAGAAAGAGAATTGAGAATTGTTTTTTCATGATTTTTTTAAGTTTTAACTTGGTATTGATGTATAATAAACAGGAATTATAGAATTGATAAGATAATTTTAGAGGCTATTTCTGCGATTAAAATTCCTAGAATAAATAGAAAAACTAATTTTTTGTTTTTACCATTGGTGGCAACTTTAAAGCCGTTAAAAAGTAAGGCCATGTACCAAACCAGTATGGCTATAGAAAACAAGCTAAATACCAAAGTAATACTTAAACTAAAGGTGTTTATTTGTGCTATAGATTTTCTGTCTTTCATAGCTAGTAGGTCTTTGGAGGCGTTTAATATAAAATTATTGCTGTTAAAAAAGAGCAAAAAATAATAAGGAATTCTACTTACAAAAATAGTAGTTAGTATGTCAATAACTCTTGTTTTTTGATTGATGATTTTACCTACTATACACAAAACAATAACCAAACTAAAAATAGCAATTCCGTTATCTATAAATCCTTGAAATGCATTTGGAGTAGGGTAAAAATGTAGATCTATTGCACCATCAAACCGAGCATTAAAAATGGGAGCTAGATACGAGCTAATGCAAGTAATGATGATAGAAATACTTAAAAGTTTGTGCTCGTTGTATTTCTCAAATGGGTTAAATAAAAGGGTTTTCATAGTTTATGCGTTTTGTAAAGTGTTCATTTTTTCAAGAATATCATCTAATTTGTTTCTAACAGTTGGATAACTTTTTTTAAGTTTGGTAGCCATCGATTTTAAGCTACCACTCGACATTAAAAACTCAAAAACAAACTCTTGCTCTTCAGGATTTAATTGGAGAAGTATGTGTAAAGGATAGCTACCTGAGATGATGGTGTCGCATTGATGACAAGAAAGCTGACTGACCACCAAAGCGTGTTCACAACTGGGACAGTTTACAGGAAGTTTTTTCATTTTATTGATCAATTATTTAATAAAATAAAAATAATAATTAGTAAAATTAAATAGTTTTTAAGAAAAGTTATCTTTTAAAAGCTCTGGATTTCCATTGGTAACCTCCAAATAACGATTTGATACCAATGTAAGTATTAAGAAATGGATAGCAGATAGCACTTAATACATAATATCCAAAGCTAAATTTTTGTTGGAATTGATGTGCCGTGAAAAGAATCAATATAAAATCGATACCTGCTTTTAAAAGCCAAAGGATGGCAGAAGAGAATGGGTAAAAAACAAGTCCTATAGCAATTCTTAATTGAAGAATGAGAACAATAAGTCCTATACCTTGTGTGAGTCTGTTTTTGTAGTGTGTGCTTTTAGCAGCCCATCGAATACGTTGTTGTAGTACTGTTTTCCAATTCTCTTCGGATTTGGTTTGTACCATAGCAGCTACCGTATTTAAGTAATGTGTTTGGCTCGGAAAGTTTTTTGTAAAGTATTCTAACGTAAAAATATCATCTCCACTAGCTAAATGATTGTTTTGAGTGTTTTTATGAGCAAGGTATGTTTTTTTATGAAAGCCCATATTGGCAGCATTGCACAACATGGGGTGTTTAAGGCCAAACGCTCCAACAGTACTCCCCAACAAACTAATAGTTTCTAATTTTTGATATTGTTGTACCCAGTTACTCTTAGAAATTAAAGAAATAGGACCAGTAATAAAAAGGCTTTCTTGTTGGTAAATAGTACTGTTATACGCATGTAGCCAAGTGTTAGGCAGTATACAATCGGCATCGGTGGTCACGATCCAATCGTGTAAAGCCGCTTGAATTCCTACAGCTAACGCATCTTTTTTAGGAGAATTGCTAAACCTTTGGTTGTTTAAAACAGAAAGGTTAGGAATCTTGGTTTTCCATGGGTTGATGATGGATAGTGAAGCATCGCTACTTTCGTCATTAATTAAAATCACCTCAAAGCTTTCTGTTGGGTAGTCTAAACGATGAATGCTTTTAAGTAATGCGTGTAAACTTTTTTCTTCGTTTCTAAAAGGGATGACAATGCTAAATTTTTGTGCAGGAATATTTTTTTGAAGGGATGTTTTAGGCAAGCGTTGTAAGCCTATAATAAAGCTAAGAATGATGAAACAGTAAAGTACTAAAACAATCACAGTGTTTTCGTTTTAATTTCAAAAAACTGAAGTAAACTCCCTGTAATAGCAGGTAAAGCATGGTTACATATCCATAAAATAAAATAAGCAATTAAAATGTTTTGTTGAGCGTATCCTAAAGGGATCAACAGCCACAAGGCCACACTACCTTTAATCGCAAAATCTAAAATATTTAAAATGGGTAAAAAAGCACTGATTACATACACACAGCAAATACCTGCATACAATTTAAGAGAAGATAGATGCGGTTGTTGTAGTAAAACAATTAAAATAAGCGAAAAACAAATAAACTTTGCGAAAGAATATAAAAATAGCTGCACATGTGTTTTCAAAGAAAGACTCTTAATAAGTGTATGTATTTTTTGTCTATATATAAAAGCAATGATGAGTATAATTGCCATAAAAACAAGTGTTAAAATTTGTTTGTTGGCAATTTTAAAATCAATTTCATCAATTAAAACATACAAACCCCATCCTCCAAAAATAAGCGTAACCAACATTTGATAAGCCCCTTTTGCTACATTCAAAAAAACAATTCGTTTTCTGTGTCTTTTAGGATAGTAAAACACTTTTTTGGCATAGTTTCCTGAATTTAAAGGGGTAATCATTCCGTAAGTATAAGCAACCAGTGTTTGGAATGCTGCTTGTCTAAAAGATAATTTAGTGAATGTGTTGATTACCACTTTCCATTTTAAACATTCAAAAAACCAATTAATTAGGGTCAAAACACAAAGTATCCATAAATTATTAAGCGTTAATATACTTTGTAATTGCTCAATAGAAAATGGAGTTTTGTAAATGTTATGAGTCACATAAGCCAAAGCCAATAAACTGACAGTATATTTTAAGGCAGATTTTAAAAAGACAGAATACGTAGTGTTTGAATTTGGCATGTAATCGTAAGGTGGTACTCATTTTTGTTATCTTCGCTAAAATAGTTAAATCAACGTTAATTGGCTCAAGAAAAAATTATATTAGGTGTAGATCCTGGAACTTCTATTATGGGGTTTGGAATTATTAAGATTGTTGGAAAAAAAATGGAGTTTGTTCAAATGAACGAATTGTTGTTGAGTAAGTACAACGATCCTTATGTAAAACTAAGATTGATTTTTGAGAGAACACTTGAATTGATAGATACCTATCATCCCGACGAAATGGCTTTAGAAGCCCCTTTTTATGGGAAAAACGTACAGTCTATGCTAAAATTGGGAAGAGCCCAAGGAGTCGCTATGGCTGCAGGTTTGTCTAGAGATATTCCGGTAACAGAGTACATGCCTAAAAAAATTAAAATGGCAATTACAGGAAACGGGAACGCGAGTAAAGAGCAGGTAGCCATGATGTTAAAAAGTTTATTAGATTTAAAAGAATTGCCTAAAAATTTAGATGCTACCGATGGTTTGGCAGCCGCCGTTTGTCATTTTTACAACAGTGGTGTAAAAGTAGGTGGTAAAAATTATTCGGGCTGGGCAAGTTTTGTGACTCAAAACAAAGAAAGGGTAAAAGGAACTTGATTTTGTAAGATGAGCAATTAAAAATCAGCAATGAATCCTTTGTTATTTTGATTTGAAAATTACAATTTTTCAACCATCAACCATCAACCATCAACCATTAACTATTGTCAGGTATTTATCTCCATATTCCGTTTTGTAAGAAAGCATGTCATTATTGCGATTTTCACTTTTCTACCTCTTTAAACAATAAACACAAGTTTTTAGAAGCCTTAGAAAAAGAAATAGAATTAAGGGCTCATGAATTTAAAAATCAGCATGTAGGAACTATTTACTTTGGAGGAGGAACGCCCAGTATTTTAGAGGTTGATGAAATTGAACATATTTTAACGGTAATTCAAAAACAATACAAGGTAATAGACAATCCAGAAATTACACTAGAAGCGAATCCAGATGATTTAACAGCGTCCAAAATTAAAGATTTAGCAAAAACGAGCATCAATAGATTAAGTATTGGAGTGCAATCTTTTGGAGACAAAGAGCTGCAGATGATGAACCGAGCTCACAATGCTGATGAAGTAAAGCAATGTTTAAAAACGGCAACTCAATTTTTTAAAAACATTACCATTGATTTGATGTATGGAATTCCAGGTTTGTCAGAAAAAGAATGGAAACAAAACATTCAACAAGCGTTAGATTTAGAAATCTCTCATATTTCGTCTTACGCTTTAACGGTAGAAGAAGGAACGGCTTTGCATCATTTCATACAGCAAAAAAAATATCCTGAATTGGATGAAGATCTAGCAGAACGTCATTTTAATATTTTGGTAACGGAATTAACCAAAGCAGGTTTCGATCATTACGAAATTTCTAATTTTGGAAAACCTACTCATTATTCCAAACACAATACCGCTTATTGGTTAGGAAAACCGTATTTAGGTTTTGGACCTTCGGCACATTCTTATTTAGGAAATTGCAGAAGTTGGAATGTAGCAAACAATGCAAAGTATATTGCCGCTTTAAAAGAAGGTGTATTGCCATCTACTCAAGAAATTTTATCAGAAAAAGAGATATATAACGAACTTTTAATGACAGGTTTACGAACCATTTGGGGAGTGTCTTTAGAAAAAGTAAAGCTAAATTTTGGAATTAAAAAGTACGAGGAGTTACAACAACAAATTCAACCTTTTTTGTTGCAAAAAACATTGGTAATAGAAAAAGACTGTTTAAAAACGACACAAAAGGGAAAGTTTTTAGCCGATGGAATTGCGAGTACTTTGTTTTGGATTTAACGGTTTAAAAATTTAAGAACGTCACTGTTTTTTAAAGGACCGTAATGTCCTACGTACCAAGTTTGGATGTTGGGTAATTGCGATATGTATTTAATGTCTTTGTTGTTGTCTTGAATATCACACATAAAAAAATGACGTTTAGGAACTTTGTTTTTAAAAATTCCTCCTCGAATCATGTCCCCAACAAAAGCTTTGGATTGCTGAATAACAACAATAGACCCTTCTGTGTGTCCTGAAATCGGAAGGATGATTCCATCAAAACCGATGGAGTTTAACTCAAATTTTTGGTCAATTAAAATATCAGGAATAAAGGGAGTGTAGGTTTGTTTTGCTACGTTTTTTTTACCGATCTTACCAATAAGTCCTTGTCCGCATAAATGAGAATCTAATCCGTTTTTGCGTACCATCGATATGTCTTTTTTACCCATAATTAATTGGATGCCGTATTTTTTTTGAAAGTAGGCTGCATTTCCTGCATGATCGTAGTGTGCATGTGTTAAAATTAAATGACTGATACGATCTGGCGAAATGTTGTTTTTTTGAAGGGCTTTTTCAATTTTAGAAGCTGTGTTTGGAGTTCCAGAATCAATCATTAAATATTGATTTTTCTCTTGTAACAAATAGATGTTACTAGATCCTTTTTTTAAATGAATCGTACCATCTGCATGCAAAATTGTTTTATAGCTACAACTAGTACATAAAAATATAGATAATATGAATAGGAATTTTTTCATGTGGCTAGTTTGCTATAGTAATGGTTTTGGCATTTAAAAAAGTTTTAAAACCCTGTTCTCCTAATTCTTTTCCGTAACCAGAATGTTTAATCCCTCCAAAAGGATATTTAGGATCCGACTTTACAATTTGATTGATGGCTACATAACCTACATCTATTTGCGTGGCAAATGCAGTTGCTTTTGTGGTGTCTTTGCTCCAAATAGCAGCTCCTAAACCGTATTTGGTTTGATTTACTAGCGAGATAAGCTCATCTTCGTGCTCGTAAGGAATGACACAAATTACAGGGCCAAAAATTTCTTCTTCCAGTATTTTGTTATCAGCATTTAAAATAAGCAACGTAGGTTCGTAAAAAGGAGCTTTGGCACTACCACCTGTTATTAAGTTAGCACCTAAAGAAATGGCTTGGGTTACTTGTTGTTCTAAAATAGGGATAAAATCTGCTTTGGCGATAGGCCCCATGGTGGTGAAAGGATCTAAAGGATTTCCTAAAACCACATTTTTTATTTTTTCGAGACACAAAGCAATAGTATCGTCTAACTTGTTTTTAGGTACAAAAATTCTTTTAGGAGCAATGCAAATTTGTCCAGCGTTTAACAAACGTGCGTTTATGGTATGTTGGAGTGCGGTTGTAAAGTCAGCATCTTCTAACAAAATACTAGCATCAGTGCCTCCTAATTCTAATACTGATGGTTTTAAATGTTTACCAGCGAGTGCAGCAACAGCACTTCCTGCTTGTGTACTCCCTGTAACACAGACCCCTTGAGTAACGGAGTGTTGTGTTGCTTTTTCAACCTGAGAAACATCTATACATAAGTTTTTAAAAGTGTGCTTAGGAAAGCCTGCGTTTAAAAACAAGGTTTCAATCGCAATTCCGCATCCAAATGTGTTGGGAGCGTGTTTTAGTAAACAAATATTCCCAGCTAATATATTAGGAATGGCATAACGGAATACTTGCCAAAAAGGAAAGTTCCAAGGCATAATACCTAAAACAGCCCCCGTAGGCTGGTAAATAACGGTGGCAGTTTGCTCTATTTTTTTAGGAGTTAAAAATGTTTTAAAATGTTGGGCATAGTAGGTAATTAGCTCAATACACTTGTCAATTTCGTTGAAACTTTGTTGCAGGGGTTTCCCCATTTCAGTACTAATAAGTTCGGCTAATTGGGGTTGCTGCTCTTTTAGTTGTTCTTTAAGTTTTAGAATAAGGATTTCTCGATCATCTAGTGAGGTGTTTTTCCAAGATAGATAAGCAATGTTACTTTTTTCTAATGTTTGGTCTAACTCAAAATCAGATAGTAATTTATAAGTATTAAGCGTTGTTTTTGTGTAAGGGTTTATAGTGGTACTCATAAAAAAACTATCTTATTTAAAGATATTTAAAATTACAAAATGTATTTTTAAGGACAATGCACCTTTGATGAGAATGTAATTATGGATATAGAAGCATTAAGAGAATATTGTTTGTCTAAAAAGAAAGTTTCAGAAAGTTTTCCTTTTGATGAGGTGACGTTGGTGTTTAAAGTAGCAGATAAAATGTTTGCATTGATAGGCTTAGAAAAAATACCACACCGTGTAAACTTAAAATGTGACCCAGAAAAAGCTGTGGAATTAAGAGAAAAGTATGTAGCAGTAACATCAGGATATCACATGAATAAAAAGCATTGGAATACCATTTTTTTAGAGGAAGACATGACTACAAGCGAATTGAAGGTATGGATTGACCATTCTTATGATTTAGTCGTAGCAAGTTTTACCAAAAAGAAAAGACAAGAGTTGGGCTTGTAAATTGTTAAGGCTTAGAGAAAAAATACACAAAAAATTAAATCGTTAAATTTGTCTTCGGATAATTTTACAGTAGAATAGCATCATGTTTTGGTACCAAGAAGAATTAGATAGGTTAGAGAAGGTAAAAAAAGAAATTACTTATACCCCAGATATTGTTTTTTATGGAAGTTCCTCCTTTAACTTGTGGGGAGATTTATTAAATTTATTTCAGGAATACAATCCCATCAATTTAGCCTTTGGAGGTTCTACACTGGCTGCGTGTTCGTGGTTTTTTAAGAAAAATTTTAAAGGCTTAAATCCTAAAGCTGTTATTATTTATGCGGGAGATAATGATTTAGGGGATGGAAGACATCCAGAAGAGGTTGTATTGTTTTGTAGAACTTTGTTAATGCAAATTAGAGAAGCGTATGGAGCCATTCCTGTAACTTTTGTATCTGTAAAACCAAGTCCAAGCAGATGGTATTTAGAAGGAAGTATTCGTTATACCAATACCAATATCAAAGAATTGGTAAAAGAAGATGAAAATTTTCATTTTGTAGATATTTATCAAGCGACACTAGGAGAGAATGGAAAGCCTAATTCAGCTTATTTTGCGGAAGATGGATTGCATTTAAACTCACAAGGATACAAAGTTTGGTATGATATTATTTCATCAAACAAAGCTTCGTTTCCAGTGCTAACACATTAATTGATGCTTTAATAAGTAGTTGTTATGAAAAGAGAGTATCACAAATGGTATAGTCCTACTTTGCATAAAAACATGGAACTACTTTTGTTTGGTCATGCTGGAGCCAAAGTATTGTTTTTTCCTCCCAGAATGGGACGTTTTTATGATTACGAAAATTGGGGAGTGATAAAATCTTTAGAAGAAAAAATAAACGCAGGACATCTTCAGGTCTATTGCGTAGATAGTATTGATACAGAAACTTTTTACAACAAACAAAACCACCCAGAACATAGAATTTATAGACATGTTCAGTACGAGAATTATATTTTAAAAGAAGTAATTCCTTTAATGAACGTGTTAAATAACGACCCCAATATTATAGTGGCAGGGTGTAGTTTAGGAGCTTATCATGCGGTAAATATTGCGATGAGACATCCTAATTTATTTTGCAAAGTAGTGGGGATGAGTGGTCGTTACGATTTAACCATTTCAAAATCGTATTTTGATGATTTAATGACAGGTTTTCATAATGATACTGTGTATTTTAACATGCCTAATCAATATTTAAAGAACTTGCGAGACACTACGCTAATTCAAAACATAGCTAAGTTAGATATTATTTTGGTGATTGGTAAAGAAGATTTGTTTTTAGAAAGTAATTATAAGTTAGCTGCTATTTTTGATGAAAAACAAATTCCTTACCAAATTTATCAATGGGATGGAGAGGCTCATAAAACTTTTTCCTGGAAAAAAATGGTGCAGATTTATTTTTAGTGTGTTGTGAAACCAGTGTAGCTTTAAATCATTTACTTAAATTAAGAAAGTTTTAAAATTTGAATTTCAGGCTTAAGAATAATATTAAAATTACAAGACCTCGCAATAAAACAATACTCTTTAGCTTTTAAAAATAACTCATGAATGGTGTTTTTTTGAGTGTGTTTTGCAACAATGGTAGGTTGTAAAACAACGCTTTTAAACTGTCCGCTACCGTTAGGGTTGATTGTTAAAGTTCCTTTGGGTTGATCGTGATAACTTTCAATTTCTAGTTTATGAACGCTGCACAAATAAAAAAAGGACATCATATGGCAAGAGGCAAGAGCAGAGAGTAGTAACTCTTCAGGATTGTAAAGTGCTGCATTTCCATGAAACACAGGGTCTGCCGATCCTGTGATACTGGGTTTGTTATTGATGAAGTTTATTTGATAGGTTTTATCGTATTTAAATCTTTTATCAATGGTGACAGAACCTTTCCATAAAAGATCAATTGTGTAGTGATGACTATTTTTCATTTTGAGTAAAGATGTCTGTAAAATGTTTGTAAAAATAAGGGATGGTTTCTATTCCTTTGTAAAAGTTAAACAATCCAAAATGTTCATTTGGAGAATGTATAGCATCGCTACCTAAGCCAAAGCCCATCAATATCACATCACTGTTAAAAACATCGCTAAATAAAGAAACAATGGGAATGCTTCCTCCAGAAGGTTGAGGAATAGGTTTGTTGGCAAAGGTTTCGGAATAGGCTTGGTAAGCAGCTTTATAACCTATAGAATCTGTCGGAGTTCTATATGCTTTTCCTCCGTGATGAGGTTTGATGTTTACAGTGACAGATGCAGGTGCTAAATCCATAAAATAATCTGTAAATAAGCGTGTAATTTCATCAGGATCTTGCCCTGCTACCAACCGCATAGAAATTTTAGCAAAAGCTTTAGAGGGCAATACTGTTTTGGCACCCTCTCCAATATAACCACCCCAAATACCGTTTACATCTAATGTAGGTCTTACAGAACTTCTTTCTAATGTAGTGTATCCTTTTTCTCCATGTTCTGCATCAATAGCTAATGCTTTGTTGTATTTTTTTTGGTTAAAAGGAGCTTTGGCCATTTCGTTTCTTTCGTGTTCAGATAATTCGTACACATGTTCGTAAAAACCAGGAATGGTAACCTTGTTGTTTTTATCGTGTAGTTCTGCAATCATCTGACTTAAAATATTGATAGGATTGGCTACGGCTCCACCAAAAAATCCTGAATGTAAATCTCTATTAGGTCCTGTAACCTCTACTTCTACGTAGCTCAATCCCCGTAATCCTGTAGTAATAGAAGGTTGTGTGTTAGAAATCATTCCTGTATCAGAAATTAAAATAACATCGTTGCGAAACAAATCTGTATGTTCTTTTATGCAAGCTTCAAGGTTAGGAGAGCCAATTTCTTCTTCTCCCTCAATTAAAAACTTTACGTTACAAGGTAATTGGTTTGTAGTTATTAAAAATTCAATAGCTTTTATATGCATAAATAATTGTCCTTTGTCATCGCAAGCACCTCTTGCAAAAATAGCTCCCTCGGGATGAATAGCTGTTTTCTTTATAGTAGGACTAAAAGGAGGAGTCTCCCATAGATCAGCAGGGTCTTCGGGTTGTACATCGTAATGTCCATACACCAATACGGTAGGTAGGTTTTTGTTAATGATTTTTTCGGCATAAACTACAGGGTTTCCTTGTGTGGGAATTTGCTTTGCATGTTCACATCCAGCAGCTTTAAGGGCATGTTCAACCGCGTTGGCTGTTGTTAAAATTTTAGAACGATA
>CALHCC010000106.1 GCA_937930675.1 uncultured Flavobacteriaceae bacterium | reverse complement strand
GCACTTTTTTGAGTTTTTTTAGTATCTATAATTACAGGAGCCTCTCCTTTTGTTAAAAGCCAATTGTTAATGCTTTGTTTTTTGCTTAAAATAGTTAGAGATTGTTTTTTAGAAAGTATTTTGTCTAAAAATGAATTTCTATGTACAATAGCTTTGTATTTTTCTTGATAAATAGAATCGTAATTATGATTACCTATGTTATACATCGTTAGAGATAAAGGGATTCCTAATAGTTTGTTATTAGGTCTTTGTATAAGATACGATGTTATTTCAGGGTTGGTTGTTTTTTTACCATCGATAGTGATGATATTTTGTTTTAAAAGGTATTCATTTTCTTTTACATACTTGGTGGACTTACAAGATGGGAGTAAAAGAGAGGTGATACTAATGATTAAGAAATAATTAAGGATTGTTTTCAAGAAAGCATCAGAATTTGCATCAAAAATAAGCATAATATACCTCACTTAGTAGTCCTTGTAGATTTTAATCTTAAATTTGATATTAAAATCAAAAAACATGCCTCTTTCTAAAAACCAAATCAAATTTATTAACGGATTGAAACTAAAAAAGAATCGCTATAAAACAAGGTGTTTTGTAGCAGAGGGGATTAAAGTGGTTGATGAATTTTTAGCCTCGGGCTTAGAAGTAGAAAACTTGTATGGTACGGAAGATGTGTTAGAGAGGTATAATACCGTGAATCCTACTTTAATTACAGAGCAAGAATTAGCTAAAATTAGTTTGTTTAAAACACCTAATAAAGTATTGGCTGTTTTTAAAATGATTGCTGTCAAAGAAATAAATCCGAAAGGGTTAAAGGTGGTTTTAGATGATGTAAACGATCCGGGAAATTTAGGAACTATTATTAGATTGTGTGATTGGTTTGGAGTTGAAGAATTGATTTGTACAGAGAATACGGTAGATTGTTACAATTCAAAAGTGGTACAATCTACCATGGGGTCTTTGGCGAGAGTTAAGGTTTTGTATACGGATGTAAAAGTTTTTTTAGCTAAAACAAATTTACCTGTTTACATAGCAGATATGGCTGGAGAGAATATTTATACAACCAATTTACCATCGGATGGTGTTGTTGTAATGGGAAATGAGGCAAATGGTGTTTCTCAAGAAATAAGAAAACTTATCAATCATAAATTATCCATTCCTAGGTTTGGTCGTTTAAAAGAAACAGAAAGCTTAAATGTGGCCACTGCAACTGCTATTATTTTAAGTGAGTTTAGGCGTGCTATTGAAAAATAAACGTAAGAAATACACCTCTAGTTTTTAAACTAGAAATACTGTTTTTAGCCGTGGTTCCTAAGCCTTCAAACTCATTATTAAATCCGTAAACACCTCTTAAGGAAGGTGAAAATTTAAAGTAAGGAAAATAAAAATTAGCACCAATGGTTAGTTCTCCCCAAATATTGTGTTTGGTTAGTAAGAAATCATTAGGATTGTTTCCGTTATCGCCTTTGTTTTTGTCTGTAGAAAAATTATAATTGTAAGAAGCACCTGCTTGTATATAACCTCTTACATTGTTAATTCTATCGGTTTTAAATTTTATAGAAAAAGGCAAATGAAAATGTGTGGTAGAAATGTCAAATTCCTCTACTTCATTAGCATTTTCGTTAAAAGTAATTCCGTTCGTGGTGCTTATTACCCCAGGTTCTGTAATAATACTGGTGTGTTTGTTTAAAGCTAGTTCTGCTAATACTCCTAACTGAAATCCTGCTCCTTGATCTATATTAGAAGCGGGAGTACCTTTTAATTCATAACCTCTGTAGTGAAGCCCTAAGTAATAACCGTATCGTATGGTTGTATTATCAAAATTATCTAGACGAATTAGTTTTTTTTGTTGTCCAAAACTAGAAGTTATCGAACAAATGGTTACGAATAAAATAATAAGTTTTAGTTTCATTACTTTGTTGCTTTGTATATGGTAGATACTCCAAATGTTACAGGAATGTCTTTTATATTTTTAAATCCATTTTTCTTTAGAATGGCATTAAAAGCTGCTCCATAAGGAAAAGAATTTGCCGATTCTGAAAGGTAAGAATACGCAATTTTATCTTTAGAAAAAAGTTTTCCTACTAAAGGGAGTATTATTTTACTATGAAATTGATACCCTTGTTTAAAAGGAAATTTAGTAGGTACAGAGGTTTCTAAAATCACAAAAGTTCCATTAGGTTTTAATACACGATTAATTTCTTGTAAGCCTTTATCTAAATTTTCAAAATTTCGCACCCCATAAGAAACGGTAATGGCATCAAAAAAATTGTCTTCAAAAGGAATGTTTTCAGAATCTCCTAAAACCATTTCTATTTTATCGGATAAATTTAGATTTTTAATCTTTTCTTTTCCTACTTCCAGCATTCCCGCAGAAATATCTAATCCTGTAATTTTAGCATTGGGTATGGCATTACTTTCCATAATGGCTAAATCTCCTGTACCTGTAGCAATGTCTAAAATTTTAGAAGGATTTGTGTTTTTAATAATTTCAACAACTTTCTTTCTCCATTTTACATCAATTCCAAAAGTAATTACTCGGTTTAAACCATCGTAGTTTTCAGAAATGTTGTCAAACATGTTGGCTACCTGTTTTTTTTTGGTAGCATTTGAATTTTTGTAGGGTTTTATGGTTTTTGACATGTTGCGTTACTTATCCGTTAGCGGCAATTACTTGATTAATTTTATTGGGTAACATTTCTTTTAACATGGTTTCAATTCCGTTTTTTAATGTGATGGTAGACGATGGACAACCACTACAAGCTCCTTGTAAAATTACGTGAACATCTTTGGTGTTTTCATCGTAAGCCTGAAAAACAATATTACCACCATCGTTGGCAACGGCAGGTTTTACGTGTTCGTCTAAAATTTTGGCAATTTCTAGAGAAACCCCTTCTAAGTTTTCTATAGGAGCCGCTTCTATTTCTACTTTTGGTTTTTCTATAGAAGTGTCTATAATTGTTTTTCCTGATTGGATATAGTCTTTAAGAAAGCTTCTTAATTGTTGGTTGATTTCTTCCCACTGAACAAGTTCGTTTTTAGTGATAGAAACATAATTTTCAGAAATATACACTTCTTTTACAAAAGGAAATTCAAATAATACTTGAGCTAAAGGAGAGTTTTTGGTTTCTTCAGGAGATTTATATTCATTGTCATCAGGGCTTAACATTTTGTTGCATCCAAACTTCATCACGCTTGGGTTTGGAGTGCTTTCTGCATAAATTTCGATGGCTACTTTTCTAGTTTCTGCCTTGTCTGTAACAATGGTGTTTCCTTGGTTTAAGTAGATTTCGATTAACTCTCTAATATCGTTCTGAATATCACTCCATGCTACAATATCGTATTTTTCAATAGCAATAAAATTGGCACTAATAAATATTTTACTAACAAACGGAAGCTTAAAAAGTTCTTGAGATACAGGAGATTCTTTAGCCTCGTCTATATTATTAAACTGATAACTACCTCCCTTTATAATTTGTTGGTTACTAACAAACTTTACAATGGAAGGATTGTTAGTTCCTTCTATACTTATTTTATGTGTGCTCATTTCTATAAAAAAATTTATACAAAAATAAGCTATTTATATTTAATCCAAAGTTTATTTTGGAGGCTTAAGATATGGATAATCAATCTAAATAATTACTTAAAATAGATAGGTGTAGGTAAGATTGATGTTGTATTGTTTTAGTTCAATTTCTCCTGGAGCAACAGTATCGTACTGGTCAAAAAAGTCATAGGTGTTGTTTTGTTCCTTATAATTAAAGCTAAGATCAAATTTATGATTTTCAATTCTTAAACCTGCTCCTAAAGAAGCTCCGTAGGTATCTCCTAAACGTACGACATCTATTTGTTCTGTTCTGTCTTCATCAAACGGACTTTGTTCGTAGCTAAGTCCTCCTCTTATCATAAAGTTTTTAATGTTAATTTCTCCACCTCCTCTAATGTTGTGTGTACTTACTAATACATCATCAAAATAGTCGTTTTCTGAATTAAAGCCTCCATTCCCTTCTAAGTTTAAAGACTTGTAGTTATGATAGCTATAATCTAAGGCAAGAAAACCTAATTTCCCTAAAACAAAAGCGGTGCTAAGGTTTACTTTACTAGGAGTTCTTAATCCGTATTCAAATAATTCAAGTCGTTCAGGTTCAGGTGTTCTAAATCCCTTAATATTTTCATCAATAATATTTTCATCAATAGGTAAAATATCCAAATTACCCTTAATGTCTAATGGATTGTCTTTTCCATTTCCTCCTTCCGCTCGGCCAAAATTTTGTTCATCTCTTTTATCAAAAATGTTGTTTTCA
>CALHCC010000105.1 GCA_937930675.1 uncultured Flavobacteriaceae bacterium | reverse complement strand
TTTCAAAAAGGGATTAAAATTTTAAAGCAATTTGCTCCTGATGATAAAATCAAATATAAAATTGACATGCAAGAGTTTACCTTTAATACGTTTAAAAAACAGTTAACTCAAAAAAACAAAAAGTCTTTACAAGAGGTAATTGCAACAAACACGTTATTTTTACAACAATGTGATGATGTGGTCACTAGTATTATTGATTATTCTAAAACCCAATCTAATAACAGCGATAAAAACAAGAAATACGTTTTAGAAAACATTGCTAAAGCCACAGGAGCCTCTGGAAAATTAAGATACTTAACTCAGAGATTAACTTTGTATTATGCGATTAATGCATATAAGTTTGACAGTGTAACAACTACACAGATAGATGAAATTGTAAAAACAATGGAACGAAATTTAAATTATTTAACCGTTTTAGAGTTTAACACCCTAGAAATTGACGATTCTTTAAGTGAAGTTTTGTACTACTGGAACGAACTTAAAAAATCTTTATATAAAAACGGAAAAGTCGATTTAAACAGTAATAAGGTACACCCAGAAGAGCTTTTTGATTTGTGCAATACTATTTTAACAAAAGCAAACACTACTACAAAAATGTATGCCGATTTAAACAAATCATAAATTACTTGTTTTATCGCTTAGAAAAGGTTTATTAATTATAATTAATAAACCTTTTTTTTTATAATATAATTTATAGAAACTTAACACCTATAACTGCGAAAAAACATATTTTCGCAAAATCATTTTAATTAAAAACTCTTTATTAAAAGATTTTTTTTAACATTATTCAAAGACCATCTTATGAACAAAAAACTACTACCTTTTATCATTATACTCTTTGTATTATTTAAAAACCACGCACAAACTACAAAATTAAGCTACACGGATGCAATTAGTATTGCAGACAAACAAAGAATGTTAATTCAACAAATGGCTAAAAACAAACTATTTATAGAAGTTAACTCTAGAGTTAACGAGTCTGAAAAAGACTTAAAAAACAATATATTAGAGTTTGAATTAGCTTTAGAAGTTCTCAAAGATTTTGCTCCAAACGATGATGCAAAGCTTAAATTAGAAGTGCAAGAACTTATCTTTAAAAGTTATAAAAAACTCTTACTAGAAACTACTAAAAAATCTATGAATGAAGTTATTTCTATGAACACATTATTTTTAAGAACCTCTAATACTATTTTTGAAGACTTTATTATTAATTTTAAAAGTGAATTTAAAATTAATAATAAACTAACAAAAAACTTATTAAAAGCTTCTGGTACGTTAAAATATATGGCACAGAGAATTTCTCTATATCACACCATTCATCATTTTAAAATCAAAACAATCTATCCTGAGGAAATTAATGCTATGATTAAAAAAACAGATAATGCACTAAATTATTTAACGATATCCGAATTTAACACCTTAGATATTGATGATGCTTTAAGTAAAGTTTTATACTATTGGACAGATTTAAAATTAAAAATGAATAAAAGTGGAAAATCAAAGTCTGGTATTAGTAAGATAAATCCTGAGCTACTATACGATTTATCTAACATTGTATCTAATAAATCTCTTTCTATTACAGACATGTATATTAAACTTCTTAAATAAAAATTGTATTTTTATTGTAAATTCTGCAAAAAACAACTCGTGAAAAAGTTTTTTTTAACACTTTAATTAAAAAAACTTTTTTAACCACTAGTATTTTACATACTTTTATAAATATAATTATTAGAATACACTAAATATTTATCTATTTTTGTGTTTTCAATCAAAAAACTGAAAATCAGATGAAAAAAATCTTAAGCATATTATTTTTTTTAGGAATTATTTCATACGCTCAACAAAAGATTACAATACCTCAAGCCATCAATATCATTAGTAAACAAACTATGTTATCTCAACGAATGGCTAAAGATAAAATTTATAAAAGTAATGCTAATGATGAGAATGAAAGTGCACAAAGAAGTTTAATATCATCTGTTGTACAATTTGAAAATAATTTAAGTAGTTTAAAAGGAATGTCTTTACCAGACAATCTTAAAAAAGAAATTACACATATAGAACTAATTTGGATTGGGTACAAAGAGAAAATCATGGAAGAAGACTCTGAATCTAACAAAGAAGTGTTCTTATACAACAATGTAGTAATGTCTGTCTGTGAAAATGTTTTTATTAAATTATTAAAAATTGCTAAAAAAAGTAATTCTTACCCTTACAACACTAAGGATTTAAAGTTTAGCAACGCTTACATTGCTACAAATAATTTAAAATACACTACACAAAGACTTGCCTTATACTATACTGCATATTTTTACAAGATTTCTAAATACGATAATACTGTCTTTGAAAGCATCGTATCTAACATCGAAGATCAAGTAACCAGTATTTTAGAAATTAAAGAAAAGAATACTGAATATGCAGAAAACACAGAAAGTATTAACTCTGAATGGAAAAATATAAAAACATTATTAAACAATGTTCGACAAAAAAAGTTTATAAGTGTACATACTTCTCCAAAACCTGAAATAATTTACGATGGAAGCAATAAATTACTTAAATACTCAGATTTGTTAGGTAGAACTTATAAAGCTGTTAACGAAATAAATAATTAAACTATACTGACAAATGAAAAAAAAATATCTATTATTAACCTTAACTGTTATGGTACTTATTTTACCAGCACAAGGTTTTACTCAAGAGAAAAAAGCATCTATTACATTAACTGATGCAATGGAAATAGCTATTAGACAAAAGACATTATGTCAAAGAATGGCTAAAGATAAATTGTATATAGAAGCCAAAAGAAATAAATCCAAAGCGGATAACGAACTAGATAGAACCATTGCAGAATTTTTAAAAGGAATTGAGGATCTAAAAACATTCACACCAACCGAAGATATTAAACTAAAAATTGCTGTACAGGAATACACCTTTGAAACGTATAAAGCCACTATTTTAAAGACTTCTAAAAAATCTATGAGAAAAATTGTTAGAACAAACACTTTATTCTTAGATATTTGTGATGATTTAGTAAAAGAGTTAAGTAACTACTCTAGAAAAATAGATCCTAGATTATCTGAGACTGATAGATATACAAGGCAACAAATTGATAATATCACAAGAATTTCGGGTACTATAGCTTATTCTACACAAAGATTAGCTCTGTACTATGGTATGAACAGCTTTAGTATTAACCCCGTACCTGCAAAGGATTTACTAAAAATTATGGGAACTATTACAGATGCTTTAAAACGTTTAACTGTATCTGAATTTAATACCATAGAAATTGATGACTCCTTAAGTGAATTGATATACTACTGGTCTAAGTTAAGAGGACAAATGACTAATAAAGGTAGGAAATTAAAAATCACTTCTGAAGATTTCTCTGAAACCGAATTATTTGAAGCAACAAATACTGTATTAGATAAAGCAAATGAAGTAACACGATTATATGCCGAGTTAAACGAATTGTAAAATATAGTTTTAATTATTTAAAAAAAGGTCAAAGTTCTTTATCCACGGAACTTTGACCTTTTCTTGTTATTATAGGTATCTGGTTGTTATTCATCAATTAAAAATGTAATTTCGCGTTCAAAATAGAAGATCCTATATAATGAGTGCAAATTTCAAAGAACATAAAAAGCTAAGTCTAACAAACATCGCTAGTGAAACCCTTAAATTTTGGGAAGAAAACAATATTTTTCAAAAGAGTATTGATGCTAGAGAAGATAACGAACCTTATGTATTTTTTGAAGGGCCGCCATCCGCAAATGGACTTCCAGGAATTCACCATGTTTTAGGTAGAACCATTAAAGATGTATATCCACGTTTTAAAACCATGAAAGGTTTTAAAGTTCAGAGAAAAGCAGGGTGGGATACACACGGATTACCCGTAGAACTTGGAGTTGAAAAAGAATTAGGAATTACAAAAGAAGATATTGGTATCAAAATTACCATAGAAGAATACAATACTGCTTGTAAAAAAGCAGTTATGAAATACACTGATATCTGGAACAACCTTACACAACGTATTGGTTATTGGGTAGATATGGAAGATCCATACATTACCTACAAATCTAAATACATGGAATCTGTTTGGTGGTTGTTAGGAGAAATCTATAAAAAAAATCTTATTTACAAAGGATACACCATTCAACCGTATTCTCCTAAAGCAGGAACAGGTCTAAGCTCTCACGAGGTAAACCAGCCAGGGTGTTACCAAGATGTAACAGACACTACTATTGTAGCTCAGTTTAAAACTATTAAACATACGTTACCTAAAAGCTTACAAAGTTTAAATGAAGTTTACCTATTAGCATGGACTACCACTCCTTGGACACTACCTAGTAATACCGCCTTAACCGTAGGTCCTAAAATTGAGTATGTTTTAGTACAGTCATACAATCAATACACCAAGCTACCAGTTAACGTGATTCTAGCTAAAAATTTGGTTAGCAAACAATTTTCTAAAAAGTTTATAGCTGTAGAAAATCAAGAAGTACTTAATGCTTTTAAAGCTGAAGATAAAAAAATCCCTTACCTAGTTACCTCATCGTTTACGGGTAAAGAATTAGAAGGAATTCAATACGAACAATTACTACCTTGGGCTACTCCTTACGAAAATGCAGAAAATGCTTTTAGAGTAATTACAGGAGATTTTGTAACCACAGAAGATGGTACTGGTATTGTACACACAGCTCCTACCTTTGGTGCAGACGATGCTTTTGTTGCTAAAAATGCAACACCAGAAGTACCGCCTATGTTGGTATTAGATGAAAACGAAAATCCTGTCCCTTTAGTAAACCTACAAGGTAAATTCACCAAACACGTAGGTCCACACGCGGGCAAGTACGTTAAAAACGAATACTATAATGATGGAGAAGCTCCTGAAAAATCTGTAGATGTAGAAATTGCCATTCAATTAAAAGAAGAAAACAAAGCTTTTAATGTAGAAAAATACAAGCACAGCTACCCACATTGTTGGAGAACGGACAAACCCGTATTGTACTATCCTTTAGACTCTTGGTTTATTAAAGTGACAGACGTTAAACAACGCATGCACGAATTAAACAAAACCATTAACTGGAAACCTGAATCTACAGGTACAGGACGTTTTGGAAATTGGTTGCAAAATGCCAATGACTGGAATCTGTCTCGTTCTCGTTACTGGGGAATTCCATTACCAATTTGGAGAACAGAAGATGGTACCGAAGAAATTTTAATTAGCTCTGTAGCACAGTTAAAAGAAGAAATTTTAAAAGCTAAAAATGCAGGAATCAACAATCCAACAAGTTTTGATGCTTTTGAAATTGGAAATATGTCTGATGACAACTACAACAACATTGATTTACACAAAAACGTAGTAGATGCCATCACCTTAGTTTCTTCTACAGGAAAACCGATGAAGAGAGAAGCAGATTTAATTGATGTGTGGTTTGACTCTGGAGCTATGCCGTATGCACAACAGCACTATCCTTTTGAAAATAAAGAATTAATAGACAATAAAGAGTTTTACCCTGCAGATTTTATTGCTGAAGGTGTAGACCAAACACGTGGTTGGTTTTACACCTTACACGCAATTAGTACGATGGTTTTTGACAATGTTGCTTATAAAAACGTGGTATCAAACGGGCTAGTCTTAGATAAACATGGTAAAAAAATGTCTAAACGTTTAGGTAATGGAGTAGATCCTTTTGAAACCATGGACAAATACGGACCCGATGCAACTCGTTGGTACATGATTTCTAATGCCAATCCTTGGGACAATTTAAAGTTTGATGTAGAAGGAATTGATGAAGTAAGACGTAAGTTCTTTGGAACATTATACAACACGTATTCATTCTTTACCTTGTATGCAAATATTGATGGTTTTAGCTACAAAGAGGCAGATATACAATTAAAAGATAGACCTGAAATAGACCGATGGATTTTATCGGAACTAAACACATTAATAGAAAAAGTAGACACCTTTTATAACGAATACGAGGCCACAAAAGCAACGCGTGAAATTCAAAACTTTGTTACCGAAAATTTATCAAACTGGTTTGTGCGTTTAAGCAGAAGACGTTTTTGGAAAGGCGATTACAGCACCGATAAAATATCTGCCTACCAAACACTTTATACCTGTATGTTAACCATCTCTAAATTAGCAGCTCCAGTAGCTCCTTTCTTTATGGACAACTTGTATAAAGATTTAACTGCGACTACACAAAAAGAAACATTTGAATCTGTTCATTTATCTGAATTTCCAGTAGCTGATAAAACTGCTATTGATGCCG
Organism: uncultured Flavobacteriaceae bacterium; assembly: GCA_937930675.1. Taxonomy (GTDB): domain Bacteria; phylum Bacteroidota; class Bacteroidia; order Flavobacteriales; family Flavobacteriaceae; genus Wenyingzhuangia. Next base: position 25,553 of record CALHCC010000105.1, on the reverse strand, counting down.
ATTTAGAACGTAAAATGCAAAAAGCACAGCAAATATCATCCATGGTATTGTCGTTACGTAAAAAGGAAATGATTAAAGTACGTCAGCCGCTTCAAAAAATCATGATTCCTGTTTTAGATACGCAACAAAAAGAGGACATTAAAGCCGTAGAACGCTTAATTTTATCCGAAGTAAACGTAAAAGAAATTGAACTTTTAGATGATGCTTCTGGTATTTTAGTAAAAAACATAAAACCTAATTTTAAAGTCTTAGGACCTCGTTTTGGAAAAAACATGAAATTAGTAGGAGCAGCTATTCAAAAATTCACCCAAGAAGATATTATTAAATTAGAGTCAGAGCATAAAATTTCTATTACAATTGAAGAAAATTTAGTAGATTTAACCATTGACGAAGTGGAAATAAGTTCTCAAGATATTGAAGGGTGGTTAGTTGTAAACCAAGCAGGATTAACAGTGGCTTTAGACGTTACTATTTCCGAAGAATTAAAAAACGAAGGAATTGCTAGAGAATTAGTCAATAGAGTTCAAAATCTTCGAAAAGATTCTGGTTTGGAAGTAACAGATAAAATTAAATTATCCATTGCTAATCATGCTATCTTAGAAAACGCTGTCCATACAAATCAAGAATATATTAAGAGTGAAACGTTAACCAACAAACTAGAATTTGTATCTACATTAACAGACGGGTTAGATATTGAATTTGACGACATTAAAAGTAAAATATTTATAGATAAAATTTAACAGTTATGGCAACAGACGAAAAAGTAGTGTATAGTGATGCTGATTTAGCTGAATTTAAAGACATTATTTTAGCTAAAATAGAAAAAGCTAAAAAAGACTTAGACATTTTAAAAAGTTCTTACAAAAACGGAACTTCTAACAATACAGATGATACTTCTCCTCAATTTAAAGCTTTTGAAGAAGGATCTGAAACCATGTCTAAAGAAGCAAATGTTCAGTTAGCTATCAGACAAGAAAAGTTTATTAGAGACTTAAAAAACGCTTTATTAAGAATTGAAAACAAAACCTATGGTATTTGCCGTGCTACAGGAAAATTAATTCAGAAAGAACGTTTAAAACTAGTACCACACGCTACCTTAAGTATTGAAGCCAAAAAAGCGGAAAGAAAATAATTTTAAGCATTAAAATTTAATTACGTCATATCCCAAAAGTTTGTAATCTATAGGTTGCAAACTTTTGTTTTTACAAAGATTATGAATACAAAAAAAGCCATCCTACTCATTGTTATTGTTTTATTAATAGACCAGATTAGCAAAATATATATTAAACTAAATTTTAGACTAGGAGAAGAGGTTTTTGTTTTTGATTGGTTTAGAATTCATTTTGTAGAGAATAATGGAGCTGCATGGGGAACAGAGTTGGGAGGAAAAACCGGAAAATTAATTTTATCGTTATTTAGAGTAGGTGCCATTGTAGGAATTGGTATTTGGCTTAAAAAGGCTCTTAAAGAAAAAGCACACAATCTACTAATTGTTGCTATTTCGTTAATTTTTTGTGGAGCTTTAGGAAACATTATAGACTCCCTATGTTATGGGCTCTTTTTTACAGCATCTACTTATAACACATTAGCCATTTTAAATCCATCTAACGGGTATGAAAGCATTTTTTATGGTAAAGTAGTAGACATGCTCTATTTCCCTATTTGGCAAGGAATAGCACCTAAATGGATGCCTATTATTGGTGGTAAATTCTTTACATTTTTTAACGCTATTTTTAATATTGCAGACAGTGCCATTTCTATAGGTGTTATGATTTTACTTTTTTTCAACAAAAAGGTATTTCCTAAAACCAATTAAATTTTACTTCACAATTATTTTTTGTGAAACTATAGCACCGTTTGCTTCATACTCAAAAAACCAAAATCCTTTAGACTTAAAAAAAAGTCCCTTTGTTTTATTTTTATAAGCTATAAAAACATTTTTTAAAGAGCTTTTAAAACCTACGATTTTAGAAACTTGATCCTCTGAAACTAACACCCATTCTTTAGTTGTTTTCTTCTTAAAGGTAAACACTTCACTTTTTAAGATTGGAGAAACTTGTTCTCCTTTTGAAGCAACTTTACGTACTACCAATTTTCCCTCTATACTTTTTAAAGCTCTTTTTAAAGATTCATTATAAGCTCTTGAGGTTTCTAAAAATCTACTTTTACCCTCTTCGCTTTTAAAAACTACGTTATCATTACAATCTTTCACCAAAACCCACATAGATTGACTTCTTGAATTGTTCTTTTCTCTTTTTAAAGAAATTTGATACGCATCACATTTATTAAAATCCTTAGAAATTTCATTTTCAAAGTACGTTGTAAATCCTTCGCTTTTAAAAAATTGTTTTACCGTTTTATTTAAATTGTACTGGTTATTTCTTACAGAAAAAGAAAATTTATTAGGTACAATTACATACTTTTTTTGTGCATTTACTAATATTGTAGTTAATAACAACGTTAGGACTAAACAGTTCTTCTTCATATTTATTTATCTTAAAAAATCAACTTAATTTTGGTAATTACCATTAACAACCTTTATCACAACAATGCTCGTCTTTTATCAACTTACAACTACTTACTGCTGCCAAAGCCCCTAAAACAGGAGCTAATACATACACCCATAAATCATCAAACTTAAAAGAGACAATTGCAGGAGCTAAAGAGCGAATAGGATTCATAGAAGCGTTGGTAATAGGCCCAGCAAATAAAGCTTCTAATAGAACCACTCCTCCTATGGCAAATCCTGCCATAATCCCCACTTCTTTAGAACCTGTAGATACATTGATAATTACTAACATCAAAAAGAACGTTAATAAAAATTCTAATACAAACCCTCTCGTAGGATCTATAATTTCAGAGAGATGAGTTCCCCCTAATAAAGTACTTGTTGGAAATAAAAAGGCCAAAATACCACTAGCTAATAAAGCTCCTAAAAATTGAGCAATTGCATATTTAGGTACTTCTTTCCATTCGAACTTTTTTGCAAAGGCAAACGCAATAGAAACTGCCGGATTTAAATGTGCTCCAGAAATATCTCCCAAGGCATAAATCATAGCAATGACTACAAAACCCCAAGTAATTCCAATTCCTACATGTCCTACAGATCCACCTGTCACTTCGTTAATCGTCATGGCACCACAACCACAAAAAATTAAAGTAAAGGTTCCTATAAATTCTGCTATGTATTTCTTCATTTTTAGTTCTCTTTTTAAGTAGACAAAAATACAATAAAGATGAATTGAATGTGTAAAGTAACCATTAACAATCATCATAAAAAAAGAGAAGCAAATTGCCTCTCTTTTTCTTTATTCTGTTATTTGGTTTTGTTTAACCAAACACCCATGTTCACTTCAGCATCAATTATAGACTTTAAGTCTGCAATATTCACACGTTTTTGTTCCATGGTATCTCTATGTCTAATAGTTACGGTATTATCTTCTTTTGTTTGATAATCTACGGCAATACAAAAAGGAGTTCCATTTGCATCTTGACGACGATACCTTCTACCAATCGCATCCTTTTCATCGTACGCAATGTTAAAATCAAATTTTAATGCATCAAAAATATCTTTGGCTATTTCTGGCAATCCGTCTTTTTTAACTAATGGCAAGATAGCTGCCTTGTTAGGTGCTACTACCGATGGTAATTTTAATACCGTTCTAGTGCTTCCATCTTCTAAAGTTTCTTCTTGTAACGAATTAGAAAACACTGCTAAAAACAATCGATCTAAACCCACCGAAGTTTCTACCACATAAGGTGTGTAGTTCTCATTGATTTCGTTATCGAAATATTGAATTTTTTTACCCGAATGTTCTTGATGTGCTTTTAAATCAAAATCGGTACGAGAATGAATTCCTTCTAACTCTTTAAATCCAAAAGGAAACTTAAATTCTATATCCGCAGCAGCATCTGCGTAATGTGCTAGTTTATCGTGATCATGAAAACGGTAATTATCCATTCCTAAACCTAAAGACAAGTGCCATTTTAGGCGAGATTCTTTCCAAGTCTCATACCATTCCTTTTGCGTGCCAGGACGTACAAAAAATTGCATTTCCATTTGTTCGAATTCTCTTTGACGGAAAATAAACTGACGTGCTACAATTTCGTTACGAAAAGCTTTTCCTGTTTGTGCAATTCCAAAAGGAATTTTCATACGTCCTGTTTTTTGCACGTTTAAAAAATTCACAAAAATTCCTTGTGCCGTTTCTGGGCGTAAATACAAATCGGTAGCATGCTCTGCAGAGGCTCCTAATTTGGTTCCAAACATTAAATTAAATTGCTTTACATCTGTCCAACTCTTAGAACCAGATAATGGACAAGCAATTCCCAACTCTTCTATTAAAGCTTTTACATCTGCTAAGTCTTCATTCTCTAAAGATTTTCCCATTCTCGCTAAAATAGCCGCTCCTTTTGCTTTGTAATCTAACACTCTAGGGTTGGTTGCCAAGAATTGTTCTTTATCAAAGGAGTCTCCAAAACGTTTGGCTGCTTTTTTAACTTCTTTCTCTATTTTATCATCGTACTTTGCTACATAATCTTCTATTAAAACATCTGCTCTGTACCTTTTTTTAGAATCTTTATTGTCTATCAACGGATCGTTAAAGGCATCTACATGACCAGAAGCTTTCCAAGTGGTAGGGTGCATAAATATTGCAGCATCTAACCCTACAATATTATCGTGCATTTGTACCATGGCTTTCCACCAGTAGTCTCTTAAGTTTTTCTTTAATTCTACTCCATTTTGTGCATAATCGTAAACAGCACTTAAACCATCGTATACTTCACTAGATTGAAATACATATCCGTATTCTTTTGCGTGAGATATAACTTTCTTAAATTGATCTTCTTGTTTTGCCATTTCGCAAAAATATAAAAGCTTTTTGTATTCCTATGATTCTAATCTAAAAAGTGATGGATTTATTTAAAAAACTCCTAAAAATCCTTTTTTTAATTCAAAAGATTCCTTAGCTAACAATCCATCGTTACTATAAAACTCTAAAGTATAGGTTCCTTTCGTTAATTTTTGATCTTGCAAAGAAATTACATCGTTTACTAACATAGTTTCTCCTGTTAAAATCATTCTTTTTCCATCTGTAAATTTTTTAGAAACGTCTTTATAAAGAAACTCTCCACTAGGTACTAATGTAAGTCCTTCTGCATTTTTTAATACATAAAACACATCGCAGGCAACATCTTTTAAAGCTTTGTTATTTAACACGTTGTATTTTACTTGTATACCTGTAACGTTTTTAGATCGTTTGGTTTGTTTTATCTTTCCTGTCTTTTTTTCTTCAACAGCAAACACTTCTACTTTGGTAATTTGAATCTTAGTAGCTTCTGATAATTTAACCGCTAATTCCTTGCTCTGAATTTTCTCTGCATTTAATTCCGATTTGGTGACTGCAATTGTTACCATTAAACTATCGTTTACCATTTTAATAGAGTCGATGGCTTTGTATAAAGTTTTTGTATTTAACTTTACACTATCTAGTTTATTTCTTAAAGCTTGTAAGGTTCTAAAACTATTTTTTTCTGATGTTTTTAAAGTGTTTTTTAAAGAAACTATTTCTGTTTTAGAAGCCTTTAATTGTTTTCTAATCACTTTTAATTGATCACTTGCCTGATGAAAGTCTTTTGTGATAGCAATATTTTGTTCTTGATTGGCATTTAAATCTTCTATGGTTAATTCTAAATCTTTTTCAAGAGCTTTTTTTCAATTAAAATATCTTGCTGATAAGCATCATTCTCTTTTTTAATTTTATAAATACAAACTACAGCACCTGCTATAACTAGTAACAATATCCCTATAATAATTTCTTTAATTTTTTTCATGACCTTGTTGTTTTCGTTTTAAAGATAGTTATTCTAAAAATATTACTTATTTTTAAAACAAAAGCTTTGGAGTTCCTAAAAAACATACGAGATGTATTTGTTCCTAAAAGGTGTTTGCACTGCTTTGCTATTATTCCTAAACATCAGATTTTTTTATGCACTCCTTGTTTTTTAGAATTAGAACTTACGGACTTTTTACACTATAGAAATAATCCTTTAGAAAAATTGTTTTTGGGGCAAGTAGAAATTGAGTTTGCAACGGCTATTTATTTCTATCGTAAAGACAGTCCTATTCAAACGCTTTTAAAAAACTTAAAATATCAGGGACTGCAATCTTTTGGCTTATTTGCAGCAAACAATCTTATCAATAATTTAAAAACAACTCATTATTTTAAAAATGTGGATCTTGTGACCATCGTCCCCTTACATCCTAAAAAAGAAAAGAAGAGAGGTTATAATCAGATGGAATTATTTGGCAAAACAATTGCTAATTCTTTACAAAAACCTTTTTACAAAGATTTGCTATTAAAAGAATCACATACCATTTCTCAAACTTCTAAAGGCAAAGAATCTCGTTATAAAAGCGTAAAAAATTCTTTTGCAACAAATTCAACATACCTCTTACACAAAAAACATATTCTTTTAATAGACGATGTAGCAACTACAGGAGCTACCCTACTTGCCTGCTGTAGAACTTTAAAACAAACATTCCATGCAAACATCTCTATTATTACCATTGCTTGTGTAGTGTAGTACGATAAAAAATAGTTTCTTTGTAGTTGTATTATGAAACATTTAAGAACACTTACTCTATTTATTTTAACAGCAATTGTTTGTAGTTGTGCTAGAATTGGTAGCCCAACAGGCGGTAGTAAAGACACCATTCCTCCTGTAATGGCCATTGCAAAGCCCATGAACAAAACTACACTGTTTGATGAAAAAAAAATTGTAATTTATTTTGATGAGTTTATTAAGTTTAAAAAACTGACCGAACAGTTAATTATTTCTCCTCCCACAGAAAAAAAACCTATTATAAAACCCGAATTTGGTGTTTCTAAAAAAATCAGCATTGAGTTTTTAGATACACTTGCTAAAAACACTACGTACACCATAAATTTTGGAAATAGTATTGTTGACAACAATGAAGGAAATGAACTAGGACGATTCTCTTATGTGTTTAGTACTGGAAAACTTTTAGATTCTTTAAGCATTGCTGGAAAGATTAACAATCCTTATGAAAATAAAGAAGTAGAAAACATCGCTATATTAGCTTATAAAAACGCACACGATACTTTGGTTGGGAATTACCTACCTAACTATGTAACCAATACATTAAATAGCAATCTTTTTTCGCTAGAAAATTTATCCGAATCTCAGTACAAATTAATTGCTTTGGAAGATAAAAACAATAACTACAAGTATGATAAGGGTTATGAAAAAATAGCGTTCTTAGCACAAGAGATTAATTTAAAAACAGCCTTAGATTCTATTGACTTTACACTTTTTAAAGAATCTAAATCTCCTAAAATATTTAACCCTACACAAACCCGAGGAAATCAAATTATTTTAGGTTATCAAGGTCCCGAAAAACCAGAAATCACGTTAGAAGGTCTTTCAAAAGACGAATATTTTATCAGTCAAGAATTCAATAAAGATTCTCTATATGTTTGGTTTAAAGACCTTCCTAAAGATTCTATTAAATTAAATATTAAAGTAGATACTTTATTTAAAGATTTTACACTATTACCTAGAGATTTAAAAAGGGATACGTTACTTATTAGCAATCTTACTAAAACTATACTTCATCCTACCGACTCTGTAAAAATAACTTACAACATTCCTATTACAGAAATTAATAACGATAGTATTCTATTATTTGAAAGTGATTCTATTTCTGTACCTTATAAAATCAAAAACTATCCTAGAAAACAATTTTTATGGATCGATTTTGAACGAAAAAGAGAACGTAATTATACGCTTAAAATTAATAAAACCGCTTTCAAAGATTTTTTAAGCAATTATAATCAAAAGCAAAGTATTAACTTTAACACCTTAAATACCGAAGAATACGGAGAAATTGTTTTGAACATTGACAATAAAAAGCAACAAGCGTTAATTATTAAATTAATTAATACCAAAACCCAATATTCTTACACGCAATGCACTTCTAAAACAAAAACATTAGTATTTAAATTTGTTGAACCTAATGAATATAATATTCAAATTATAAAGGATACTAACAAAAACAGTAAATATGATACTGGTAATTTTGAATTAAGACAGCAACCCGAAGAAGTAATTAACATAAAACAAAACATAAAACTTAGGGCAAATTCAGAAATAATTGAAAATATATCTATTGACTAAGCATTCTCAATTATTTTTTTTTATTTTTGGAAAACTAACTTTTTAATATAAGATTAAAATTGAAAAAGATATATATATTTATTACCTTTCTTTTATTATTATCTGTTAATGATGTAAATGCTCAGAGAAGAAAGAGACGATTTTTAAGTAGAGTACGTATCTTTAAAACCCATGATGTGGTAGATCAAAATGTTGGTCTTTCTAATTCTAGAGCTAATAGTATAAATGCTCTAAACACAAAAAAATCTTTTTTAGGAAGAATCTTTTCTCCAAAAGCACAACACGAGACAAAACAAAGTTCTGATTTTCATAAGACTAGTTTTATAAATGCTCAAGAGACAAAGAGACGAAATAAACATAGAGGACGTACTTTTAAAGTACAGCATGAAATAGGTGGAAATATTGGTCTCTCTAATTTTCAAGGAGACTTTAATGGAGATGGTCCTGCAGATGGTCTTATATTAGTAAACGGATTCACATTAAATGCAACGCATTCAGCTCACTTAATTCCTATAAGGAGGAGCAGACACGATCATCGTTTTGTTAAGCACTTAGTTTTAAAATCACATTTAGGAATCACAACAGCTTCTTTTGACAATTTAGGAGTTAGTTCAGGTAATGAACCTCTAACAAAAGGAGGAGATCCAACACAAGTAGAATCTGATGTACTTTTAGGTAGAATAACAGCAGAATCTACTGTTATCACATTAGGAACTCAAGTAGAATATTATTTAAAAGATATTGTAAGTTACTTACATAAAAACCCTAGAGGAAGAGGAAAAGGGAGAAGAGTTGGATTTAGAGGGCGAAGAAGATATCACAGAGGAAATCCTTACGTAGCTCTTGGTATTGGTATTAATTACGTGGATTCCACACCTTCTACAGACCCTGAAGCAATATTAACTAATGCTGGAGGTAACGCTGGTTTACCTGATAACTTTACTCCTGAAGTTCTTAGAGGTATAAAATCTACTGTTTTTTCTGGGACGTTAGCTTTTGGGTATCGATATAAGCTACGTTCTAATTTAGACTTAGTTGGTGAAATAAAATTCAACCAATATTTCTCAGATAGAGTAGATGCCGTAAAACCAATAGTAGATAATGATAACTTAGATAAAAACACGAATCTTACTGCTGGTATTATTTATCGTTTATTTTAATAGATAAAAAATCACAAAAAAAGCTAGTTTTTAAACTAGCTTTTTTTGTGATAACACAATTCCTACATGTACTCCTTCATGGAAATTATTAAAGTCTACTGCTTTTTCTATACTATCTAAAACTACATTTACACTTGTTTTATATTCTGTATATTCTTTAAACAAACCATTGTTATAATCCTCTAACAATTCCTTCGGAAATTTTAACAAATCATTTTTAATACTTTCCCATTCTTGTTCATCAATTACTAAACCTCTTGCATTCGTACCTTTTCTATATTTTTTTATTAAATCATCCGAAATCTTTGTTTTTACACCCGAAAATTGATAGCACAGCAATTGTTGAGTCACTAATACGTGACCTACATTCCACCCTATAGTATTGTTATGCCCTTGAGGGATGCTATTAATTTGATTTAATGATAAATCCTCTACTATTTTTAGTAGCAAAACCCTACCCTTAATTAAAACATCTATTTGTTTTTCAATACTCATATTTACTCTTTATTTTTGATCTATAACAGTAAAGATAAACTACCACAAACAATTATGAAAAAAATATATTACTTAAAAACTTGTGATACCTGCAAAAGAATTTTAACAGATCTTAATATAAACGATCAGATAAAATTACAAGAAATTAAATCAAACCCTCTAAACGAAAATCAATTAGAAGAACTATACCAGCTCTCAAATTCTTATGAGTCATTGTTTAATAAAAGAGCTAAATTGTACAGAGAATTAGATTTAAAAAACAAAATACTATCCGAACAAGATTATAAAAATTACTTATTATCAGAATACACGTTTCTAAAAAGGCCTGTAGCTATAATTGACAACACCCTATTTATTGGAAATAGTAAAAAAACAATTGCTGAATTAACTAAAAAATTAAACGCTTAAATATTATATTTGAAATACTAAAAACTTACAACTATGGCTAAATTTAAAAATTTATTTTTCACTTTCTTAATAACTCTAAGTATTGGTTTCTATTCTTGTGATGAAGATGTTCCTGTAGAGGCTGGTAACCTTACGGAAGAAGATATTCAAAATGCTTTTGACCAAGCAAAAGCTGAAAAAGAAGGAGGTAGAACTGATGAAAAAGAGTCAAATTCAGATGACACTAATAATGACAACTCTGATAGTAACGATTCTGGTAGTGGAAATTCTAATACTAATGAAGAAATTACTATATCTACTGAAGGTGTATAGAATGTCTTTTTCTTAAGATATGTACAGGTAGTAATGGTAATATCTTTATTGTAGTCGATGGGTTAGATCCTACAGATACAGAAATACCATTTGAAACTTTTACCACTGATTTTGATTGTGACAAATTTCAGCAACTACCATAAATAAATCATTTATAATATTTAAAACAAAAAGCTCAACAGTTAAACTGTTGAGCTTTTTTGTTTTAAATATTATTTTAATTTGATAGATACTTAATTTTTGTTTCTATCGTTGCAAACTGCCTAAACATTTCCATAACTCCACAATACCTATCTACAGATAAATTTACTGCTTTTTCTATTTTCTTTTGATCCAAATCTGTTCCATAAAAATTAAAAGTAACCCATACTTTATGGTAAAACTTTGGATGTTCTTCCGTTAACTCTGCCTCCACATCAATAGAAAAAGTATCTACAGTTACTCTCATCTTCTTAAAAAGAGAAGCGATATCAATTCCTGAACAACCCGCCAATGCAGATAACATTAATGCCTTAGGACGCAAACCTTTATCTTGCCCTCCTACTGCCTGAGAACCGTCAATTAAAACATTTCCTCCAGGTCCTTCAGACTCAAAATGCACTCCTTCTTTCCAATTTAAAACTATTTTTTGTATTGCCATGTATTCTTTAATTTTTAGATTTCAAAAATAAGCAAACTAAATCAATTCATCATTTGCTTTACAACTCGTATATTTACCTTATGGAACCACCTTTGGCAGAACGTATTCGACCTAAAAAATTAGAAGATTATATTAGTCAACAACACTTAGTTGGTAAGAAAGGAGTGTTAACGCAACACATTCAAAAAGGATTGATTCCTTCTTTAATTTTATGGGGACCTCCCGGAATCGGTAAAACCACATTGGCTAATATTATCGCAGAAACTTCTAAAAGACCTTTTTTTACTTTAAGTGCTATTAATGCTGGGGTAAAAGATGTTAGAGAAGTGATAGATAAAGCCAAACAAAGTGGAGGTTTATTTACTACTAAAAATCCTATTTTATTTATTGATGAAATTCATCGATTTAGCAAATCTCAACAAGATTCTTTACTTGCTGCCGTAGAAAAAGGATGGGTAACCTTGATAGGTGCTACTACAGAAAACCCTAGTTTTGAAGTAATTCCCGCTCTACTCTCCAGATGTCAAGTGTATATTTTAAACCCTTTTGACAAAACAGACATGAAAGCTTTATTGCAAAGAGCTATGGAGGAAGATAAAATAATTGCCGATAAAAATGTAACGCTACAAGAAATTGATGCTCTCTTACAAGTAGCTAGTGGCGATGCTAGAAAATTATTAAATGTATTTGAGTTAATTGTTACCTCCGAAGAAGCCAATATCACGATTACGAATGATTTGGTATTGCAAAAAGTGCAAAGAAATGTAGTTCGATACGATAAAACAGGAGAACAACATTACGATATTATTTCTGCTTTTATAAAATCTATTAGAGGTTCCGACCCTAATGCAGCCGTTTATTGGTTGGCTAGAATGATTGAAGGTGGTGAGGATGTAAAATTTATAGCCCGTAGAATGTTAATTGCCGCTTCCGAAGACATAGGAAATGCAAATCCTACAGCTTTAATTATGGCTACCAATACATTTCAGGCAGTAACAGCTATTGGTTACCCCGAAGCTAGAATCGTATTAAGTCAATGTGCCATTTACCTAGCGAATTCTGCAAAAAGTAATGCGAGTTATGAAGCTATTAACAAAGCCGTTCAACTCGTAAAACAAACGGGAGATTTATCGGTGCCTTTACATTTAAGAAATGCTCCTACCCAATTAATGAAAGACATGAATTATGGAAAAGAATACAAATATGCACACGCTTATGAGGGTAATTTTATAAATCAGGAATTTATGCCTAATGATTTACAAGGAACATCACTCTACAATCCTGGTGTAAATGCTCGTGAAAATGAATTTAGAAAGGTGATGAAAGATAGATGGAGGGATAAATATGATTAATAATTTGCTAATGAAAATTTCTAACTTTCATCTCCCAAAGAGTTTTTTAGATTTAGCTAAAGGGCACTTATTGTCTCAATTAATAGGTGTTTTTTCATCAGTTTTAATAGCTAAAATATATGGACCGAGTGCTCTAGGTGTTTTTTCTGTTTTTTTTACGATATCAGCTGTATTGTCAACTCTTAATACTGCAAGATTAGAATGTATACTGTTTTTAGATCAAGAAAGAAATGATCAACATAACAATTCCATAGGACTTATTATTATTACGCTATTTTTCACAATTGTCTCTTTAACAATATTTTTTTTTATTCCTCAGTTTATTGTTGAGAAATATTTTGTAAACAGATTATTACTCTTAAGTTCAGCAGTTATAGCTTTTTTAACTTCGTTAAAAAACATATTTCAAAATCTCAATTTACTACAAGATAACTACAGTAAAATTAAAAATTCTAAGATTATTTTTACAATACTTAGGTATGGAAGTCAGTTTCTATTATTTTATTTGACCAAATCTTATTGGGGCCTAATTATTGGTTATTCTATTGCTATTATCTATACTCTCGTTTTTTTTTACAACGAGTTAAATTTTGTCTTTAAAGAATTTAAATGGCTTACTTTTAAAACAACAATTAATAAATACAAAGATTTATTAAAGTATGCGCTTCCTGGAGACATTACAAACACCATTGCTATAAATATCTTTCCTATTTTACTTATAGCAATGTACAGTGATACGTTAGCTGGGAATTATTTTATGTCGCATCTTATATTATCCATCCCTCTTACTTTTCTACATTCAGTAGTCTCCCCTGTATTTTTTAAAACATCAGTAACTATGGTAAAAGCACAAAATCCAAAAGCTTTATTTATTTACACAACACAATTGGTAAAACGAATTTTTTTAACAATTAGCTTGCCATTAATAATTTTGATGTTTTATGGAGAAGAATTGATTGTATTTTTCTTTAAAGAAGAGTGGAGAAATACAGGAAGATTCATAGAAATTTTCGCAGTATACTTTGCATTTAGAGTCCTATACAGTCCTATATCTTCTTTAGAAGAAAGTCTATCCAAAAATAAAATTAGTTTACTAATAAATATTTATTTTACAATAATATTATTTGGTAGTTTTTATTTGTGGAAGGATACATTATCAATTTTTGAAATAGCATTTAGAATATCCATAACAACAACTTTAGGATATTTGTTTTTATTAATTTATTTTTTTAAGCTATTACATAAAAAAGCAAACCTTTTACTAAACAAATAATAATCCTCTACTTCACTTCCAAAACTCTTAAAAAAAGAAGCGATTCCTGGTATCATGGATCCTTCAAAATCTAAAGTACGATGCGTTTTTGCATATTGATAGATGACATTATCTAAAATCGCTGTATTTCCCTGTATTTTATTTCCTTCTTTGTTATTGGCAGAAAACAAATAATAAATTCTGTGATGATCTTTAAAAAAGATCGATCCCGAAATTAAAACCCCATCTGCATTGTAAATTTTTAAAATAACGGGTTGTAATTCTTGTTGTTCTGATAGAACAATTAATTTTTGATAATCTTCTATATTTAACTGTTTACTATAGGTATAACTATTTTTAAACAACTCTATAATATCATCTGCCTGCGTAGCAACGGTAATAGACAATCCACTTTTTTTAAATTTCTTAAGCCTGTCTCTTCTATCTTTTCTATAATTTTTATAAAGATTCTCATAGCTATCTTCTAGCTTTAAAACATAGTTTACTTTTTTATGATGGTACGCATAGCCACAACTAGTATTTAATTGGAGTGTCGTTTTTAAAAATACCTTAGGAATTGCTTTTAAGAAAGATAACATCAATTCTTTATCTATGTTTTGAGCAGAAAAAACACCTAACTGTTGTGTCCAACATGGAGGATAGATGTATTTAATACCGTATTTACGATTCCACGGCAAAGGCATTACTGCCTCGTAATTACGCAACACCAAAACATCCCAATGATGAGCTACCGTATTTAAATACGTACTTAATGCATAAATTCTAGCATTCTTAGCATTTTTAATACATGCATCATACTTCTCAAAATCTATAGCTTTGTGTTTAATGTACCGTATCATTTTTCTTTAACACACTTTAAAACCTCTTCGTAAAAATTTCCCCAGTACTTCCATTCTCCAAAATCAGACAAACATTCGTTATGAAAAACAGCTACCAAAGTACCATTTACTTGTTTTACCAAATTGGTGATATGATTGATTTTCATCAATGCTTGTTTAGGGCTTAATTGACTGTTAAAACGCAACATGGTGTCTGAAAACGCACATGGGAATATTTTTAAAGGAGTCTGTACCTCAAAATCCAAATCGTAAAAATAAAAAGGAGTACAGGTACTTGCTCTAAATCCTATTTCATTTAAATAACCCATAGAATAATCTTCGGCAACTCCTAAGTCTATCAATTTTTGATAGGTATCTGGCAACTTATTTCTTACCAAATGCTGACGTGATAATTTAGTAGGTGTATTTACAATGGCAGCCAATCTATTACTTTCTCTCTTTAATTTTTCCTCATCGTCCATCGTAAAATAAGAAGCTAATAGACCTACTTTTACATAATCTGCCATCGATTTTATCAACAAAAAATACTTTCTTTTGGTAAAATTTACATTGTTATCATACGTAGTATAGTTGCTAATTAAAAAGAAAAAAATAGTTTTCACATTGTATTTTTTCTGAAAATGAACAATCTTATCAAACGTATGGTATGGATCTTCTTTAATTCTTAACACCACCGTGAATCGAGTCCAAACTTGTAAAAATTTTAAGGTAAAAAAATCGTAAATACCACCAATAGCATTTCTAATCACTCCTTTCGATTTGTATAAAAATGTTTGATTGACACTAAATACAGAAACATATTGATATTGATTAGGATTGTGTACAAACTCTTCGTTATACTCCTTTAATGCTTTTAACAATTTATAAGCCCAAACATCAATTAAAGGTTTATCTAAAAAATTATGTTGATACGCAATACTCTCTTTGGCAGCAAAACATTCATTTTCATTTAACACAGATGGTAAATATTCTTCATACCTACTTAACAAATAAAAACTAGCAGAAAAAATATCAAAAGGAAGTATCGATTTTTTTCCAGTGCTAAAAAAACAGGGAGTACTATCCCATTGCGATATTAAAATTTCAACATCGTTAATTCCTTGCTCCAATAAAAGTCCATTGCTCTGAATAAAAAATTCATTTCCCAAAGGCTGTTTACCATAACTCATTTTTAAACTTTCATGAGCTACAAACTCCTCTATAATAGCTGTAAACTTGATAGGTATGTTTAAGATACGAACAAAAATATGCTTAAAAATATACGTTAAACGCGGTGTTATTTTTTGTGTGTATATTAAAAGTTCGTCTGTCATTTTTTAAAGTATTCCCTCGTCTGCAAAGCTAAAATAAGCTTTTTGAGTGATTATTAAATGGTCTAAAACTTTAATATCTATGAGGTTTGCAGCATTTTTAATTTTTTGAGTAATTTGTTTGTCTGCAGGACTAGGGTTTAATTTTCCGGAAGGATGATTATGTCCTAACACCATAGCGGTAGCAAGCGTTTCTAAGCTCTTTTTAAAAATAATTCTTACATCTACAGCCGTACTTGTTACACCTCCTTTACTAATCAATTGTTTGGCAATTATTTTATGATTATTATTTAAATGGAGTACCCAAAATTCTTCGTGAGACAAATCACCTATAATAGGGTTTAGTATTTCAAAGGCATCTTTACTACACGTAATTTTAGGAACAACAAGTGCATTTTCTAAACGTCTTCGTTTTCCCAATTCTAAGGCCGTAATAATACTAATAGCTTTGGCTTGTCCTATACCGTTAAATTTACAAAGCTCCGCCACACTGGTTTTAGAAAGCTCGTTTAAATTATTTTTAAAATAGGTAAGTATTCTTTGAGACAATTGAACTGCAGATTCTGTTCGATTTCCAGAGCCAATTAAAATAGCAATTAACTCAGAATCACTCAAAGCAGCACTTCCTTTTAGTAATAATTTTTCTCTAGGTCGGTCTTCTTCTTTCCAGTCTTTTATCTTTAATAATTTTATATCTTCTTTCATCGCATTTTATTTATAAAAGATACTAATTAAATGTAATATATTTGTAACAAATACTAGGGTATGAAAATTATTATCGCAGGAGCTGGAGAAATAGGATATCACTTAGCCAAGTTATTGTCTATGGAAGCACAAGACATTTATGTGATTGATGAAAACATTCAGCGTTTAAATCATTTAAATTCTCATATTGATGTATTTACCAAAAAAGGAGATGCTGCTTCTATTAAAATTTTAAAAGAAGTTGGGGTTGACGAGGCCGATTTATTAGTAGCTGTTACAGAATCTCAAAACACCAATTTAACCATTGCAGGTATTGGTAAAAAGCTAGGAGTTAAAAAAACCATTGCAAGAATATCCAATACCGAATATTTAAAAACAAACGAAATTAATTTTTCTGATGTTGGAATTGATTACATGATCTCTCCAGAAGAACTCGCTGCTAACGAAATAGAAACTCTTATTAAAGAAACAGCTTTTAATGATAAGTTTGAATTTGAAAAAGGAGAACTTAGCGTATTAGGAGCAAAATTATCTACCGAATCTTCTATTGTAGGAGCTTCCGTAAAAGAAATTAATACCCAATATGATTTTGATTTTATTGTAATTGCTGTAAAAAGAGAAGGTTCTAACGATATTATTATACCCCGTGGCAATACCATTTTTATGCCTCAAGATCAGGTTTACTTTTCGGTACCTAGAGAGAGTTTAACCAAAATACATCTTTTAGTAGACCATCAAAAAATTGGAATTAGAGATGTGATGATTGTAGGAGGCGGAAGAATTGGACAAAAAGTAGCCAAAAAGCTTTGTGATAAAAATTTACGTGTAAAAGTAATAGAGAAAGACCGAGAAAAATGTTTTGACCTTTCTGATGATTTAAAAAATACTCTAGTAATTAACGGAGATGGTAGAGATATTGAACTTTTAGAAGAAGAATCTTTAAACAACATGGATGCCTTTATTTCTGTTTCTGGAAGTTCTGAAACCAATATTATGACGAGTTTGGTTGCCAAATCTAGGGGCGTAAAAAAAACCATTGCTTTGGTAGATAACATGAACTACATGGATATTTCTCAAACCATTGGGGTAGATACGCTCATCAACAAAAAAGTATTAGCTGCAAGTGCTATTTTTAGACACGTGCGTAAAGGGAGAGTACTTGCTCTAGCAAATTTACACAATGTAGAGGCCGAAGTTTTAGAGTTTTTCGTAAGAAGAAATACTAAAATTACAGAGCAAAAAATAAAAGATTTGAACCTGCCTGAAAACGCTGTTCTTGGCGGAGTCGTAAGAGCCGGAAAAGCACTAATGACTTTTGGAGATTTTACCATATTACCCGGAGACAGAGCTATCGTTTTTTGTTTACCCGATGCCATAGGAAAAGTGGAAACATTTTTTAACAATTAATCTATGAAAGGGATCAATTACAAAATCATCGCTAGTTTTTTAGGATTAACTTCTATGATGAATGGCTTTTTTATGCTATTATCAGAACCTTTTAGTTGGTATTATCACGAAGAAGCAAGTTATGGAATTGCTTCTGCGGGAATTCTTACCATTACTATCGGGCTATTACTTTGGTTCTTTAACAGAAATGCTCCCAAAGACATCCAAAAACGAGATGGATACTTAATTGTTACTTTAGGTTGGTTAATGCTAACCTTAACAGGGAGTCTCCCTTATTTGTTTACGGGTACCATTACGTCTTTTCCAGATGCAATTTTCGAAACCATTTCTGGTTATTCCACCACAGGAGCTTCTGTGTTAACAGATATAGAAGGTGTTGCCAAAGGAGTTTTGTTTTGGAGAAGTGCCACTCATTGGATTGGAGGTATGGGAATTATTGTATTAACCGTAGCTATTTTGCCTTTATTAGGAATTGGAGGAATGCAATTGTTTGTAGCAGAAGCTCCAGGTCCTTCTACAGACAAACTACATCCTAGAATTACACAAACCGCTAAACGCTTGTGGCTTATTTATTTTAGTTTCACGATTACCGAATTTTTATTATTAAAATTGGCAGGCATGTCTTGGTTTGATGCTATTAATCATGCCATGGCTACCTTAAGCACAGGGGGATTCTCTACCAAAAATGCTAGTATTGCATATTGGAATAACAATCCTTTAATACAATACATTTTAATTGTATTTATGTTTATTGCGGGAGCCAATTTTGTATTGAGTTATTTCGCCTTAAAAGGAAAGATTTCTAAAATATTTAAGGATGAAGAATTTAAATATTACGGTCTACTTACTCTTGTTGTTACCATTGCAATTACCATTTTAATTGTTTGGTTTCAAGACCCTACATTACAAACTACCATTAACCACCCAAAACCTTTAGGTGCTTTTGAAAGTGGGTTTAGACATGCTGCATTTCAGGTAGTAAGTGTATTAACCACTACTGGGTTTGTTTCTGCAGATTTTACCATGTGGAATTACTTAGCAACCGCTTTAATGTTTTCTTTGTTTTTTGTAGGAGGTTCTGCGGGCTCTACCAGTGGAGGTGTAAAAGTAGTACGCCATTTAATTATGATTAAAAACTCTTTATTAGAGCTTAAAAAACAATTACACCCCAATGCTATTCTGTCCGTACGATATAATGGAGGAAGAGTTTCTAGAACTATTATTTTTAATATTCTATCCTTCTTTATTATTTACATGCTTATTTTTATTTTAAGTACCATCGTTCTAGCTTTTTTAGGATTGGATTTTTTATCGGCCGTAGGTGCAGCAGCCTCTTGCTTGGGGAACATTGGTCCTGCGTTAGGCTCTGTAAGTCCTGTAGATAATTTTGCTCACTTATCGGATGCAGCAACCTTATTTTGTTCTTTCTTAATGTTGATTGGTCGATTAGAATTATTTACCGTACTTATTGTACTCACTCCTTATTTTTGGAAAAGTAATTAAATTTAAAATGACTTTAAAAACAAATTATTATTTATTGATTATCGTTTTAATATTTACAATTATAATGTCATTTTTTTCTTTTATACGAGAAAATCTTAATGGTAAAAAAGAATTTTATCCTTTTTTTTATTGGAAGCTATACACCAAGCCATTAGGTTGGGAATATCAAATAAAGAATTACAGGCTGTATGGAATTAAAAATAACGATACCATTAGAGTTAATAATACAGGGTTTGAATTGTTTAGTAAAGATGATTATTATTACTACATTACTGGAGAGGCAAATAGCATAAAGAAAAAAGAATTTTCTGAAGAGTATTACAAAAAAAGGTTAACTAACTTCGGAGGCTCAATAGGACTAAATTATGATAATTATCTATTAATAGAAGAAAATTTCAATCCTTTAGAGATTTTCAAAGATTCAACAAAGTATACTATAAAAGTAATTTTTTCTACAAAAAACAATCATTATGAATAAAAAAATCCCTTGGGCTTTTAATATATTTGTAGCCTACAAACTCTTAATGATATTTACTTTTTTTTGGTTGATATATGTTGTTTTAGACTATAGTATCTTAATTCAAAGACCAGCTTCATTATACAGACCTGTTTGGTGGATTCAATCTATTTTGTTGCCAAAATTAATGCCTATCCAATATTTTACATTATCTATTATGCTTTCTTGTATAATGACTTTTATTTGTCTTAGAAAGAAAAGGTTAATTCCTTCAATCCTTTTAGCCCTTTTAGTATTACTACTTAATTCTGTAAGATGGAACTATGGGGGAAGTTCTCATGTAGGACATACTTTTGTATTAACTCATTTATTTTTTTGCTTGCTTCCAATAAAACAAAAAATACATAGTAATGAATTCGATCTTTATGCAAAGATTATTAAATTACCTCTAATTGGAGTATTAATAACTTATTCAATGGCTGGTATTTGGAAATTTTTATCTATTACTAAAACAATTTACGCAAATAATGTACACAATGTTAGTTGGTTGCATTCTGATGCTGTAGAGTTAAATGCAATTGCTAGTAAAAGAAGCTTAGACAATACTATTTTAGATTTCATGTTTGAACTCTATCAAATACCGTATATATGGGAGATAATAACTATTTTTACTTTTGTAATTCAATTAACTGCTGTTTTCGCAGTGATAAACAGAACCTTTGCAAATATTATAATGACTGTTTTGGTTTCCTTTCATCTATTTAACACTTTTTTTAACGACATAGCTTTTAATACCGCCCCTATTATTTTAATTATAATATTGTTTCCTTATCATATTTTCTTGAATAACAAGTACGAGAATTTCAAGAAAGAGTTTATAGCTTCATAAATATAGTTAGAAAATGGATTTTATGAATCAAGAATTATAAGCTTAAAACTATGATTCTTGATTCAAGTTTGTAGGTTTTAAATCTCCAACAAGCCATTTGTCTTTCTCACAGCATCTGAAGAAGCTGCAAACTTAGTACTCTCGGCAGCATTTAGTTCAATATCCACAATTTTTTCAATTCCATTAGCTCCCAACACACAAGGCACTCCAATACAGATGTCTGATTGTCCGTACTCTCCTTCTAAATAAGCCGAACATGGAAATATTTTTTTAGCATCAGTAGCAATGGCTTGTACCATGGCAGAAACTGCAGCCCCAGGAGCATACCAAGCAGAAGTCCCTAACATTTTAGTAAGTGTAGCACCTCCAACCATGGTTGCTTGAGCTACTTCTTCTAATCTTTCGTTAGAAATAAATTGAGAAACAGGAATAGAATTTCTTGTTGCATATCTCGTTAAAGGAATCATTCCCGTATCAGAATGTCCACCAATCACCATTCCATCAATATCAGATAAAGGAGCTTCTAAAGCTTCTGCCAACCTATATTTAAATCTTCCAGAATCTAAAGCTCCTCCCATTCCTATAATTCTATTCTTAGGCAAACCTGTAGCTTTTAAAGCTAAGTAGGTCATCGTATCCATAGGATTAGAAACTACAATAATAATTACGTTAGGAGAATGCGTTAATAAATTTTTAGAAACCTGTTTTACAATTCCTGCATTAATCCCTATCAATTCCTCTCTTGTCATTCCTGGTTTTCTAGGAATCCCTGAAGTAATCACCGCTATATCTGAGTTCGCAGATTTTGAATAATCGTTGGTAGAACCTGTAATTTTGGTATCAAAATTATTTAACGAAGCCGTTTGCATTAAATCCATAGCCTTACCCTCGGCATAATTTTCTTTAATATCTATAATGACTACTTCCGAAGCAAAGTTTTTAATGGCAATATATTCTGCACAAGAAGCACCAACGGCTCCAGCTCCAACTACTGTTACTTTCATATTATAGGATGTTTTTAAATTAATGATTTAGATACTCTAGAAGTAGGATTTAACACTTAAACCTAACATACAAAAGCTTTATTATTAAAAAATTTATTATCTGTTCCATACAATATAAGACAAAAAGACTGTAATTTAAAATAATAACCTTTTGATTTATATCTTTTTCTTATCTAAAACTTAGAGCAATACCTGCAGTTATGGAATTGTACTCTTGGATAGAATAATCTCCATAGATTTTAAAAAATGCCAAATTAATACTTGCTCCTAAAGTAGTTTTAAAGCTTTTAACCTCAAAATCTGCAGAAGAAATTTCGTCTAACTCTAAATCGGTTCCTATTCCCGTCGTATCATCCCTAGTTGTTAAAACACCACTATAATTTAATGAAGATTTACCTCCAGTATAACCTAAGCCTACATAAAAATTAATTATTTTTAAATCTACCGACCCTAAAACTTGGGCAGTAAAACTTTGTATATCCAAATTAATATTAACATCTTTTAAATCATCTCCTGACGGAAAGTAATTAGACTCTAACTTTGTATATCCTGCAAACAAAGAAACATCAACCAATGGAATTCTTTTAGCAATAGGGAAATATTGTAAAATATTATGTTTTAATCCTATACCATACAACTGAACATCATAGTCATCCTCTTTAACCTTAGGAGAAAAACGAATCGTAATATCTGTTTTTTTTATCAAACCTATTCCTATCTGTGCCATTGCTAATGGTGCTTTATCAGAAAAATCTTCCCCTGCAAACAATCCCTCAGGGGCATCTACAGTTTGTTGAACGGATCGGTTTGTTCCTTGTATATTTCTTCTAAAAACTAGTCGTTCATTGGTTTCACCTCCAAGAGCTGTAGGCAATGAGGCAGATGTTCCAGACTCTAACGAAACACTACTATTTTCGTTAATGTAATCTGCATTATTAAATGTAAATGTTTGCTTAGCAGAAGGTACCTTTGCTAATGAAGCATTTACTGTAATATCAAAACCCAGTGTTTTATGAGTTTTTGCTGTTCTGTACCAGCCATTATTTAAATTATAAATAGTCCCTTCAAAAACAGGCTGTAAGTATGCCGACGTTAACGCACCAGCATGTTCTTCTCCTCCAGATAATAAATCTTCAAAGTCTTGTCCTTGTGCATTAAAAGTGCTTACTAGCACAATGATTATTAAAATTATTTTTTTCATAAATAGTTACAGTTTAGTTTAATACAAAATTACAAAAATTTAAAACAACCATGTATCCCTTAAAACTCTTCAAGAAAACAACAAAAAAAAGAGACCTAATTATAAAATTACAGTCTCTTTTAGTTTTTTAATCTACAAAATCGTAATATTCGTTACGCATCAATATTTGCATATTTTGCGTTCTTTTCTATAAACTCTCTACGCGGTGGCACTTCGTCTCCCATTAACATAGAAAAAACTCTATCTGCTTCTACTTCACTATCAATAGCTACTTTTCTTAGCGTT
Organism: uncultured Flavobacteriaceae bacterium; assembly: GCA_937930675.1. Lineage (GTDB taxonomy): Bacteria > Bacteroidota > Bacteroidia > Flavobacteriales > Flavobacteriaceae > Wenyingzhuangia. Next base: position 2,111 of record CALHCC010000105.1, on the reverse strand, counting down.
CTAAATTCAGGATTCATAGTTGTATCCCACAATTGCTCAGCATTCATTTCTCCTAAACCTTTATAACGCTGTATAGCCGCAGAACCTCCTAATTTAAGGTTAATCATATCACGTTGGTCATCATCCCAAGCATACTCCTTTTTAGCTCCTTTTTTAACCAAATACAAAGGTGGTGTAGCAATGTAAACAAAACCTTGTTCCACCATTTCTCTCATATATCTAAAAAAGAAAGTTAAAATTAACGTCGCAATATGCGATCCATCAACATCGGCATCACACATAATCACTACTTTATGGTAACGTAATTTTGATAGATTTAAAGCCCTTGGGTCTTCTTCTGTACCAATAGTTACACCTAAAGCAGTAAACATGTTTTTGATTTCTTCGTTTTCAAAAACCTTATGTTGCATTGCTTTTTCTACATTTAAGATTTTTCCTCTTAAAGGTAAAATAGCTTGAAATTCACGATCACGTCCTTGCTTAGCCGTTCCTCCTGCAGAATCTCCCTCAACTAAAAAGATTTCACACTTTTCTGGATCTGTTTCAGAACAGTCAGATAATTTTCCTGGTAAACCACCGATAGACATTACTGTTTTACGCTGTACCATTTCACGAGCTTTGGTTGCTGCGTGACGTGCTTGGGCTGCTAAAATTACTTTTTGAATGATGGTTTTAGCATCGTCTGGATTTTCTTCTAAGTAATCTGTTAACATTTCTGAAACCGCTTGACTTACAGCTGCAGAAACTTCACGATTCCCTAATTTTGTTTTGGTCTGACCTTCAAACTGAGGTTCTTGAACTTTTACAGAAACAATAGCTGTTAATCCTTCTCTAAAATCATCCCCAGAAATATCAAATTTTAACTTTGTCAACATTCCAGAAGCATCTGCATATTTTTTTAATGTAGATGTTAAACCTCTACGAAAACCTGATAAATGCGTACCTCCTTCGTGTGTATTAATGTTATTTACATACGAGTGTAAATTTTCTGCATAAGACGTATTGTACACCATGGCAACCTCTACAGGAATTCCATTTTTCTCTCCTTCCATGGCAATAACACCTGCGGTTAATTGCTCACGAGTACTGTCTAAATACTTTACAAATTCAGACAACCCTTCGTTAGAATGAAAAGTTTCAAAAATAAAGTTCCCTTCATCATCTTTAGTTCTCTTGTCTGTAAGGGTAACTGTTATTCCTTTATTTAAATAGGCTAGCTCACGCATACGAGCTGCTAGCGTATCGTAATTATAAACTGTGGTTTGCTGAAAAATAGACTTATCGGGTGTAAACGTTACAATAGTTCCGTTTTTATCACTATCTCCAATGGTTTTAACAGGATATAAAGCTTTACCTCTTTCGTATTCTTGCTCCCAAACTTTACCCTCACGGTATACGGTAGCCCTTACATGGTCTGACAATGCATTTACACAAGAAACTCCTACTCCATGTAATCCTCCAGATACTTTATACGAATCTTTATCAAACTTACCTCCTGCCCCAATTTTAGTCATTACTACTTCCAAAGCAGAAACTCCTTCTTTTTTATGCAATCCTACAGGAATACCACGTCCATTGTCTTCTACAGTAACAGAATTATCTTCGTTAATTGCTACAGAAATCACATCACAATGTCCTGCTAAAGCTTCGTCAATAGAGTTATCTACCACTTCATACACCAAGTGGTGTAATCCTCTAACGCCAACATCTCCAATATACATGGATGGACGCATACGAACATGCTCCATTCCTTCTAGTGCCTGAATACTATCGGCCGAATAATTGTGCTTTTTTTCTTCGCTCATATTTTGAGATTATATTATCAATAATTATTAGGGTCACTTTTACCTTCACAAACATATAAATGCTATCTAAGTGTGAATGTTACTTTTAGTAAAATGTAAAAATGTTTTCTTCCCCCCTTAAAGAATATGCTATTTGTTTAACTTTGTATACTCTCCTAAAGAAAAAGAAATTTTTTTCCATTTATTCGCTAATTTTTTACCGAGTGAATATTGCACTCAGAAAATCTGATAATTTCCCAATGTTTACGAAGCCCATCCAAAGTTCGTGTATATTTTTTCAAGGTCACGGCATCGCAGTGTCAGCCC
>CALHCC010000104.1 GCA_937930675.1 uncultured Flavobacteriaceae bacterium | reverse complement strand
CTTTAAAATGTCAGGAATTTTACGAGACTTTAAAAAACATACCAGTAAAAGTATTTTGCAGAAAATACAGAACGAGCCAGAAAGTCGTAGAGATTGGTTGTTACAAATTATGCGAGAAGCAGCCATAAAGAATAGCAAAGTACAAGCTTATCAGTTGTGGAGAAATGACAACCATCCTATTGTTTTATATAGTACAGAAGTTATTCATCAAAAGATAAATTACATTCATAACAATCCAGTAGTAGCAGGTATTGTAGAAAACTCAGAAGATTATTTATATAGTAGTGCAAGAAATTATGCAGGTTTAGAAAGTTTGTTAGAGATAGATAGTTTTTAAGAATATGTGTTTCTACCTGATGGAGCATGGCACAAAGATGCTGATGGAAATTTAATTTCAGATACAGGAGATAATGCAAATACACTTGCTGATTTTTTACATATTTCTCAAGGAACAGTGTCTGATATAATAAGTAAAGAGGGTTTTCTAAATAACTATAATACTAGTGATTTAGAATTATTAGGAGAGCAAAGTATACATTTAAGTAATTATAATTTAATTGGTAATAATTATGCTACTCGTATTGTAAATCTTAATTTTATGAATATATTCACGCCAATGCATGCTCAATCTCAGCAAGATTGGAAACCTTTTTTGGGTGCTGTAGCTGCTGCTATGGCAGCTCCTTTGATTTTACCAAGTATTGGTTTAACATCGTCTAAAGCGATAGTGGTTAATGTTTTAAGAGACTCTACTGCAGAATTGTATGGAGCAGGAGGGGATATTAATCGAGTTAACTTTGCAAGTGTATTTGCTAGTGGCTTAACAGGGTGTTGGTGGCGAAGTGCTAGCCTCTAGTTTGTCATATACGTTGGCAAAAGGTTTTTACACAGGTGGTTTATATATACAAGGAGCAAGTCTAGGAGCTCAGAGTTTAGTTAAATCATTAACGAATTAATATAATATGAAATATTTAAGCTTTATTAAAAAGTATTATGGCATAGTTTTACTTTTAATTGTTCTAGGAATAATTGTAATAGGAACAATTAAACAATACTATAGGCAAAAAGAAATAGCTCTATATAGACAAAAGACTATTGGGCAAGTTATAGATTTAGAGCATGATACAAAAGCTAATTATAGTCTAGAATATAGTTATGTTGTAGATGATGTAAAATACAACGGAATAGTAGGTGTAGAATTTTTTAAATGTTCGGATGGTACGAAAGGTTGTGTAGGAAAGAAGTTTTATGTTTATTATTCAAGTAAAAATCCAGAATATAGTAGAATCTATTTAGGGAAATATGAAAAGCATAAGACAACGGTAGAGTTCTTTAAATAAACATACAAAAACCAACAAGTTTAGTTAACGCGTTGGTTTTTGTTGTTAAAGCTATTCTAAAAGAATTTTGCTAAAGCTGCTCTTCTTCAAATTCAAGTTCTGCATCTTTTTCCCATATTTCCATTTCACAGGGTTTACAGTTAAACTTTAATTTGTATTGATTTTCTCCATGAGTTAAAGTTAAAGGTTCTTTTACTTTTTCTCCCATGGTTTCTCTTTGGTATCTGGCACATTTCCCCAATTCGTATTTAACACAATATTTGGTAGTCATTACTCTAGCTTTACCAGGATCCCATTGTAGTTCAAAAGCTTTTTCTATTTCTTCAACACCATGTCTTTTGTAAAACTGTCGAGCTAATTTGTTAGAAACATTGTAGGTGAAATCTAATGTTTTTTCAGGATATGGATGATCGGTTTTTACAATAGGTTGCTCATCTCTATCATACTCTTCAATTCTAATATCCACCAATTTGTCTAAAACATTACGACGTATTTCGTTGATTTTAGAAATGGGTAAAAACCAATTTTCGTTTAATGATATTTGAACATCATCAACAATAAAAGGAGTGTTACCTGTTTTTACTAAATTCTTTTCAAGATTTGCTTTTAAAGCTCCTTCTTTATTTGCTAATTCTTTGGTAACTTTTATTTCTTCGGTGTAGGTATAGTGGTCTTCATCCGTGGCTGTTAGCGTAAAACCGTATTTAGTTTCTTTAAAAGACAAGTGAACTCCTATTTTTCTAATAGCACTATTGTCTTTTTCTACCTGTTTGTTAAAGTTAGCATCAGAATTTCTAGAAATTAACGTACCTATAGCAATCTCTTTAAAGTTGTTAGGAGTAATCCATCCGTTGTCAACCGTATTCACTTGTACACCATCTGCTTCACTATGTTCATTGATAAAGTACAAACCATCACCATTGTTAAGTTTGTCGGCATTTTCTATTAAGTATTTACCGTTTTTAACTTCTATCAGTTTTCCTATAATTTGACCTTTGGATTTTGGGCTTTCCCAAGACCCAATTTTTTTGATACGCTTGTTTACAAAGTAATCGGTATATCCTCTGTTAAAACTACGTCCCATTTCGGCATCAAACGTGTAGAAAGTCCTACCAGAAGATGCTTTTTGATACTCATCTTTTCCTTCTCCCTCTAAAAAGGAATCTAATCTACTTCTTAAAAAAGAAACATTGTTTTTAACATATACTACATCTTTTAATCTACCTTCTATTTTAAAAGACATTACCCCAGCTTTAATCATTTCAGGTAACTGATCACTTAAGTCTAAATCTTTAATAGATAGTAAGTGACTGCTTTCTATTAACGTGTCTCCATGTCCATCTGTTAATTTATAAGGCAATCTACAGTTCTGAGCACAAGAACCACGATTGGCACTTCTTTCTCCACCTGCAACACTCATGTAACAGTTTCCACTAAAAGAAACACAAAGTGCACCAGAAACAAAAAATTCAAGCTCAACATCGCAAGCTTCCTTGATGTCTCTAATCTGATCTAAATTTAACTCACGTGCTAAAACCACACGTTTCATTCCTGCTTTTTGTAAAAAATCTACTTGTTTAGGTTCTCTGTTGTTAGCTTGTGTACTTGCATGGATAACGATGGGAGGCAAATTCATTTCAAAAATAGCCATGTCTTGTACAATCAAAGCATCTACACCAATGTGGTATAGGTCATGAATTAGTTTTTCGCAGGTATCTAACTCGTTATCGTATAAAATGGTATTAATCACCACAAAAACTTGTGCCTTAAATAAATGAGCATAACGCACCATTTCGGCAATATCTTCTACAGAATTGTTAGCGTTGGTACGAGCTCCAAACTGAGGAGCACCAATATAAACAGCATCGGCTCCTGCGTTAATGGCTGCCATTCCTTGAATTAAGTTTTTTGCAGGTGCTAATATTTCAACTTTTTTCTTCATAAGTAGTACAAGCTTTTAAAATGTAACTTAGATAAAAAAAGGATAAAACGTTTTTTATCAAAGCGTTACATTTAAAATGTAGATTTTTTAAGTTTAAGGAATGGCAAAGTTACAATTTTTAATGCTAAAATAATTAAGAATCAAAGCATTAAGTTAAAGCCTGCTTTTGTGTTGAGAATGGTGAAAACACAGATTCAAATAAAATTAAAATGATAACTTTACCAACTGTTATAAAAAATGCAAGCATGTCAACAATAAACTGGAAAACAGTAAAAGAATACGAAGATATTACCTATAAAAAATGTGACGGTGTCGCTAGAATTGCGTTTAATAGACCCAATGTAAGAAATGCGTTTAGACCCAAAACTACCTCAGAGTTATACGATGCTTTTTACGATGCACAAGAAGATCAAAACATAGGAGTTGTTTTACTATCTGCAGAAGGACCCTCAACCAAAGATGGTGTGTATTCTTTTTGTTCTGGTGGAGATCAAAAAGCCAGAGGACACCAAGGATATGTAGGAGACGATGGAGCACATCGTTTAAATATTTTAGAAGTACAACGTTTGATACGTTTTATGCCTAAAGTAGTGATTGCTGTAGTGCCAGGATGGGCCGTGGGTGGCGGACATAGTTTACATGTAGTTTGTGACATGACGTTGGCTAGTAAAGAACATGCTATTTTTAAACAAACAGATGCTGATGTAACTAGTTTTGATGGTGGATACGGTTCTGCATATTTGGCTAAAATGGTAGGTCAAAAAAAGGCAAGAGAAATTTTCTTTTTAGGACGTAATTATTCTGCTCAAGAAGCTTTTGAGATGGGAATGGTAAACAAAGTAGTGCCTCATGATGAATTAGAAGATACCGCTTATGAGTGGGCACAAGAAGTTTTAGGAAAATCACCATTATCTATTAAAATGTTAAAGTTTGCCATGAATTTAACAGACGATGGCATGGTGGGACAACAAGTTTTTGCAGGAGAAGCAACTCGTTTGGCTTATATGACGGATGAGGCGAAAGAAGGAAGAAATGCATTTTTAGAAAAACGTAAACCTAATTTTGATAAAAAGTATATTGTATAAATAAGTTATTAAGGCTAAAGATTTACAAAGTTATAAGGATAATAAACCGACTTGATAAACCTTATAAACTTTCAACTTTACAACTCAAAAAATAAAATGAAACCACAAATCATAACTTTTTTAATAAAGTGTCCTGATCAAAAGGGAATTGTAGCAAAATTAACTCACTTTTTTTATCAAGAAGGATTTAATTTGGTAAGTGCACAACAGTATACCAATTCTATAGACGGAATGTTTTTTATGCGTTTAAGAATTGAATCGGATGCTTCTGTAGTCATTGGCCAAGAACAATTAGAAGAACGTTTTGAACGTTTGGCAGCAGCTTACGAAATTGTTTGGAGTGTAGATTATGGAGACAAAAAGCAAAAAGTAGCCATTATGGTGTCTCACACCACACATAACTTATACGATTTATTGCAACGTAATAAAGAAAATAAGTTAGCTTGTGACGTTAAAATGGTGGTAAGTAACCACACCAAGTTAGAACCCATTGCAGAAATGTTTGGCATCCCTTTTTACCACTTACCTGTAACTAAGGATACTAAAAAAGAACAAGAACAACAGCTAATAACGTTGTTTGATGGTAATGATATAGATTTAATTGTAATGGCTCGTTATATGCAAATTTTGTCGAATGATTTTATCAATCATTATCCAAATAAAATCATCAACATACATCATTCTTTTTTACCTGCTTTTCAAGGAGCAAATCCGTACAACCGAGCTTATGAAAGAGGAGTGAAATTAATAGGAGCTACGGCACATTATGCTACCGAAGATTTGGACGAAGGACCAATTATTGAGCAAGATGTAGAACGAGTAACGCATGAGTGTACTCCAAAAACATTAAAAACCATAGGTTCGGATATAGAAACCATGGTGTTGGCTAGAGCGGTTAAATACCATTTAAACAATCAGATTATCGTAGACAATAACAAAGCAATTGTGTTTCCGGAAACAGGAGAATAATTTTAATAGTGCAAAGTTAAAAGTAAAGAGTGTAAAGCTAGCATTGCTAAAAAAAAACTCAGTACTTGATGCTTAGTACTCAGTACTAAAAAAATATGAAAATAATTTGTGTAGGGCTTAATTACGAGTTACATATAGAAGATTTAGGATGGAAAAAACCAGAAATGCCAGTGGTGTTTTTAAAACCAGATTCTTCCATATTGCCTAAAAAAAATCCATTTGTAATTCCTCCTTTTTCTGATAGCGTAGAGTATGAGATTGAGGTTTTGGTGAAAATAAACAAAGTAGGGAAATGTATTAATGAGCGATTTGCTCATAAATATTACGATGAAATTGGTTTAGGAATAGATTTTTGTGCAAGAGACTTGCAATTAAAACTAAAAGACGAAGGACATCCATGGGAAATTTCTAAAGGTTTTGATGGAAGTGCTGTTATAGGCGAGCAATTTTTTCCTAAAGAGCAATTTTCAGATATACAAAACATCAATTTTAGATTAGAAAAAAACGGAGAAATTGTTCAATCCGGAAATACATCCGATATGTTGGTAGGAATCGATAGGTTAATAGAACATGTCTCTAAATACTATACCTTAAAAAAAGGCGATATTATTTTTACAGGAACCCCCGCAGGTATAGGGCCTGTTGCTAAGGGAGATGTATTACAAGGCTATTTAGAGGAAGATAAACTGATAGACATAAAAGTAAGATAAAAGAGAAAGAGGTGTTAAGCCTCTTTTTTTAGATATAAATTTTAAGAATAATGAAAGCAAGTATCATAACCATTGGAGATGAAATTTTAATAGGACAAGTATTAGATACCAATACCCAATGGATGGCTAATAAGTTACACGATTTAGGAGTGGAGCTAGTAGAAACCCTTTCTATTTCCGATACAAAAGAAGCGATTGTTAGTGGTGTCGCACGCGGAATGCAAACGTCTGATTTAATTCTTATTACAGGAGGATTAGGGCCTACAAAAGATGATGTTACAAAATATACATTGACAGAGATTTTTAAAGACGAATTGGTATTGAATACTACAGTATTGGCACATGTTAAAGGAATGTTTGAAAAGAGAGGGAGGCGATTTAGCGATTTAAACAAAGCACAAGCCATGCTTCCTAAAAAAGCGACTATTTTGCACAATCCTGTAGGAACTGCAGCAGGTATGTGGTTTGAACAAGATGAGAAAATAATAGTGAGCCTTCCTGGAGTTCCTTTTGAAATGAAAACCCTAGTAGAAACAGAGGTGTTGCCTAAATTAACGCGTGTAGGAGGTTTTCAAGCACAGTATTATCAAACTTATGTGTTGTATGGAGTTGGAGAAAGTTTTGCGGCAGAAATGTTAGAAACGTTTGAAAACGAGTTGCCTAATTTTGTAACGTTAGCATATTTACCATCACCAGGTAGGTTGCGATTGCGATTAACAGGAAAACATGCAGATGAAAAATATTTAAAAGAGCAATTAACATACTTAGGAAGTAAACTAGAAGCTGTTTTTAAAGAATATAGTTTTGTAAAAGGAGATATAGATGTTATAGATCTTGTGAAGAAGCACTTTCAAAAAAACAAATTAACATTGGCAGTTGCAGAAAGTTGTACCGGAGGTAAATTAGCTCAAGAGATCACTAAAAAAAGCGGGGCTTCTTCTTTTTTTGTAGGAGGAGTTGTGGCTTACAATGCGTCGTTAAAAGAAAATTTGTTACAGGTGTCACCTAAAACCATAGCTGCACACACGGTGGTTTCTGCTCAAGTAGCTAAAGAAATGGCAATAGGAATACAACAGCTTACAGGGGCTAATTATGCTATAGCAACAACAGGGAATGCAGGTCCTACAAAAGACAAAACATCCGAAGATGTGGGAGTTGTTTTTATTGCAATCGCAACAGAAAATCAAATTAAGGTAGAAAAATTTAACTTTGGACAGCCTAGAGAAAAAGTCTTAGAACAGACAAAAAACAAGGCTTTTGAAATGTTAAGTAAAGAAATATTAAAAAATCACTAAATTTATTTTGTTAGTATCGTTAATTGTTGTTAAATTTGCACTCCGTTTAGAATTAAATTAAAACTGATACGAGATGTCAAAAGTTTGTGAACTTACTGGTAAAAAAGCAATGGTTGGGAATAACGTTTCTCACGCTTTAAATAGAACAAAAAGAAAATTTAACGCTAATTTGATTACAAAGCGTTTTTATATTCCTGAAGAGGATAAGTGGATAAAGTTAAAAGTATCTACTGCTGCGTTAAAAAATATCAATAGAAAAGGTATTTCAGCTGTAATAAAAGAAGCAAAAGAAAAAGGATTTTTAACTAAATAATTTTTCTTACTAAAAGCATAAAGAGATGGCAAAAAAAGGAAACAGAGTACAAGTTATTTTAGAGTGTACAGAACACAAAGCTTCTGGGCAACCAGGTACTTCTAGGTATATCACTACAAAAAATAAAAAGAATACTCCAGATAGATTAGAGATTAAGAAATTTAATCCAATCTTAAAGAAAATGACAGTTCACAAAGAAATTAAATAACAAAGGAAAATGGCAAAGAAATCAGTAGCATCGTTACAGACAGGTTCTAAAAGATTGTCTAAAGCTATCAAAATGGTAAAATCTCCAAAAACAGGAGCTTATACTTTTGTTGAAGCGATTATGGACCCTACAGCAGTAAAAGATTTTTTAGCAAAAAAATAATTTTGTTAAAAATTAAATAATACAAAGGCTACTTTCAAATAGAAAGTAGCTTTTTTGTATTTTAACGCTTTCTTGTTAAAAACAATACCACAAGTAAATTAGACACTTATGAGTTTTTTTAAAAAAATATTTTCTTCAGAAAAAAAACAAACGTTAGATAAAGGTTTAGAAAAATCTAAGACCTCTTTTTTTTCAAAGTTATCCAAAGCAGTAGCAGGTAAATCTAAGGTAGATGAAGATGTTTTAGATAATTTAGAAGAAATTTTAATCGCTTCGGATGTAGGAGTAAATACAACTTTAAAAATAATTGATAGAATTGAGGAGAGAGTAGAGAAGGATAAGTATTTAGGAACGGAAGAACTTAATAAAATTTTAAGAGAAGAAATAGCGAATCTATTGTCGGAAACAAACGACGAAGATGCTGTAGATTTCACGATTCCTAAAAATAAAAAGCCTTATGTTTTAATGGTGGTAGGTGTAAATGGAGTAGGAAAAACAACGACCATTGGTAAATTGGCTGCTCAGTTTAAAAAACAAGGATTAAACGTTGTTTTAGGTGCTGCAGACACATTTAGAGCAGCGGCGATAGATCAGTTACAAGTTTGGGCAGATAGAGTAGAAGTGCCTATTGTTAGACAAGAAATGGGGTCCGATCCAGCTTCTGTTGCGTTTGATACGCTAAAATCTGCTGTGTCAAAAGATGCAGATGTGGTTATTGTAGATACCGCAGGTCGCTTGCACAACAAAGTTAATTTAATGAATGAATTAACTAAAATTAAACGTGTAATGCAAAAAGTAGTGCCAGATGCTCCTCATGACGTTTTATTGGTGTTAGACGGGTCTACAGGTCAAAATGCTTTTGAGCAAGCAAAACAATTTACCTTAGCTACAGAAGTAACTTCATTAGCAGTAACTAAGTTAGATGGTACAGCTAAAGGAGGAGTGGTAATCGGTATTTCAGATCAGTTTAAAATACCTGTAAAATATATAGGAGTAGGAGAAGGGATAGAAGATTTACAAGTGTTTAATAAGTTTGAATTTGTAGATTCATTTTTTAAGTAAAAAAAGATAAAGACTAAATAAAAGGCACATTTCAGTAAATGCAATGTGTCTTTTTTAGTGTTAATAATTAATATTTGGTGTAGAAATAATGCGTACAAAATCAGTAAAACAAAATAAAATAAACGTAGTAACCTTAGGTTGTTCTAAAAACGTTTACGATTCTGAAGTATTAATGGGGCAATTAAAAGCCAATGGTAAAGACGTTGTTCATGAAGATGAAAACGATGATGGAAATATTGTAGTCATCAACACTTGCGGATTTATAGGAAAAGCAAAAGAAGAATCAGTAAATACAATTTTACATTACGCAACTAAAAAAGAAGAAGGACTTGTAGATAAAGTATATGTTACAGGTTGTTTGTCGGAAAGATATAAACCCGATTTAGAATCCGAAATTAAAAACGTAGATCAGTATTTTGGTACACAAGATTTGCCTAATTTATTAAAAGTATTAGAAGCAGATTACAAGCATGAACTAATAGGAGAACGTTTAACCACAACTCCTAAACATTATGCATATTTAAAAATAGCAGAAGGATGTGATAGACCTTGTTCTTTTTGTGCCATTCCGTTAATGAGAGGGAAACACCGTTCTACACCTATAGAAGCTTTGGTGATAGAGGCAGAAAAGTTAGCGGCTGAGGGGATTAAGGAGTTAATTTTAATTGCTCAGGATTTAACCTATTACGGTTTAGATATTTATGGAAAAAGAAATTTGGCAGATTTGTTAAAGCAGCTGGTAAAGGTAGAAGGTATAGAATGGATTCGTTTGCATTACGCTTTTCCAGCAGGTTTTCCGCTAGATGTATTAGATGTGATGAAGTCGGAATCTAAAATTTGTAATTATTTAGATATTCCTTTACAGCACATCAATACAGAAATACTAAAGTCTATGAGACGTGGTACTACGTATGAAAAAACCAATAAATTGTTAAAAGAATTCAGGAATCATGTGCCAGATATGGCAATTAGAACAACACTAATTGTTGGATATCCAGGAGAGACAGAAGAAATTTTTGAAGAATTAAAAACGTGGGTTCAAGAAATGCGTTTTGAACGTTTAGGAGCTTTTGCTTATTCTCACGAAGAAGATACACATGCAGCAACTTTAGAAGACAATGTACCAGAAGATGTTAAAGAAGCTAGGGTTGCAGAGATTATGGAAATTCAAGCACAGATATCTTGGGAGTTAAATCAAGAAAAAGTAGGAAAAACCTACAAATGTATTTTTGATAGAAAAGAAGGAGAATATTTTATCGGAAGAACTGAAAGCGATTCTCCCGATGTTGACAATGAAGTATTGGTAAATGCTCAAGAGCACTATATTAAAACAGGAGAATTTATAGATATTCAGATACATGAAGCAGGAGATTTTGATTTATACGGATCTCCAATTCACTAAACAAATGATAGTTTAATTTACAACCTAGCTCGTGTTAGTTGTTTAAATATTAACTTTTTTAACATTTGATATAGATAATATCCCGAACCTTTGTATATTTGGGGTATAAATATTTAGGGGTAGGTATTTATATCAACATTATACATATATAATTTTTAGGGGTAGGAATATATATGTTGTTTTCAGTAACAAGTAATGTTATCACAATAAACTCAGTCTATAAATGTTATAATTTATAGCTGAGTTTTCTTTTTTACAGCACATTCATTTGTTGCTTAACAATCTTCAAATAAGTATCTTTGTTAAGAATTAAATTCTCATATGGAACCATTTATAGTATCTGCACGTAAATACAGACCTCTTACTTTTCAAGATGTCGTTGGTCAACAGGCCATTACCAATACTTTAGAAAATGCAATAGAGAACAATCACTTAGCCCAAGCCTTGTTGTTTACAGGACCTCGTGGAGTAGGAAAAACAACCTGTGCACGTATTTTGGCTAAAAAAATCAATCAAAAAGTTTCCGGAGAACATCAAGACGATGATTTTGCATTTAATGTCTTTGAATTAGATGCGGCCTCTAATAACTCTGTGGACGATATTAGGTCTTTAATAGATCAAGTAAGAATTCCACCACAAGTAGGTAAATACAAAGTATATATTATTGATGAGGTTCATATGCTGTCTCAAGCAGCATTTAATGCTTTTTTAAAAACATTAGAAGAACCTCCTGTACACGCTATTTTTATATTAGCTACTACAGAAAAACATAAAATTATACCTACGATACTCTCTCGATGTCAAATTTTCGATTTTAAGAGAATCACAGTTTCATCAGCCAAAGATCATCTTAAAAAAATAGCAATTCAAGAAGGAGTAGAGGCAGAAGATGATGCATTGCATGTTATCGCACAAAAAGCAGATGGAGCCATGCGAGATGCCCTATCTATTTACGATAGAGTAGTGAGTTTTGCAGGGAAAAATTTAACCAGACAAGCCGTTACAGAAAACCTAAACGTTTTAGATTATGACGTTTATTTTAAAGTAACAGAATTGCTGTTAGAAAATAAAATTCCAGAAGTCTTAATCACTTTTAACAACGTATTGGCTAAAGGATTCGAAGGACAACATTTTATCAATGGTTTGGCCTCACACTTTAGAGATTTGTTAGTGGCTAAAGATGCAGTAACCGTTCAATTACTACAGGTAGGAGACAACGCTAAAAAGCAATACTTAGAACAAGCCACCAAAGCAGAGCTTGCATTTTTAATGACAGCCATAGAAAAAGCCAATACCTGCGATTTGCAATACAAAGCCAGTAAAAATCAAAGACTACTAATAGAGCTATGTTTAATGCAGTTGGCATCTATCACGTTTAGTGATGTAAAAAAAAAAGCAGTAACTTCATAATACCGGCCTCTTTTTTTAGAGTAAACCTTCAAACTAAAGAGTTACATGCTACAAAAGAAACAGCCCAAATTTCAAGTTCAGCTGTAACTCCAAAAAACGGAGCTTCACAAGAAAAAACAACTACAGCTAACACTAACAGACCAAGAAGACGATCTGCACTATCTTTAAAAAAAATACACAATAAATTAGAAGATATAGATTACGTTGCAACCGACGAAGATATCTCTAACAAACCCAAAGATACGTTTACAGAAACAACCCTAGTTGCTATTTGGAAACAGTTCGGAAAGCAATTAGAAGCCGATGGAGAACTAAACATGGCATCCATTGTAAACGCAAACCAACCCACGTTAACACAAAGTACCATTACCTATGCACTTCCTAATAAATTAATGGAAGAGCAATTTGGAGGAGTAAGACCTAAATTAATGAACTATTTAAGGTCTAATTTAAACAACTACAGTATTCAAGTAAAAACGGTGGTCGTTCAAACAGAAAGAAAAAAATACGTCTACACCCCTCAAGAAAAATTTCAAAAATTAGTAGAAGCCAACCCTACTGTAATGCTGTTAAAAAACACATTTGGCTTAGATATTTAAACGATACAAACACAAACCAACAATGTTAGGATTAAAATTACCAACAGATCCAAGATGGATTAATATTGCAGAAAAAAATATAGACGAAATTCTAATAGACCATGCCCATTGCGAACAAAAAGCAGCCTCAACAGCCATTTCGTTAATAGTGAGTTTTCCAGAATACACAGAATTGGTAACAGAAATGATTGCGTTGGTCAAAGAAGAAATGAGTCATTTTAAACTCGTTCACGATAGATTAATCAAAAAAGGAATTCCTTTAGGGCGTGACAGGAAAGACGAATATGTAATAGACTTAGTAAAATTCTTTCCTAAAGGCGGAAGTAGAACACATCAATTAGTGCATCGTTTGTTATATGCTGCCTTAATAGAAGCAAGAAGCTGTGAACGTTTTCGTCTGTTGTCAGAAAACTTAAAAGATCAAGAATTAGCAAAATTTTATAGAGACCTAATGGTGTCAGAAGCCAACCACTATACACTATTCTTAAACTTTGCTAGGCAATACGGAAACAGAACAGAGGTAGACCAAAAATGGAACGATTTGTTGGAATACGAAGCAAAACTGATGAACAATCTAGGAACCAAACAATCCATCCACGGGTAATTATGTATAGCAAACAAGAAGCCGCAAAAATAAGAAGAGACTTTTGGGTAAGCTATGCAAAATCCTTCCCTAGAAAATGGACACTTTACAATACCAAAATAAAAGACTTTGGATTTAAATTTGTAGCCGACAGAAAAAAAGCAGAAGTAACACTAAACATAGAAACTTCCAACCAAGAACAAAGAGAATTATTATATGCCCAAGTGCTAACACTTAAAAAAATCATAGAAACAGAATTTTTAGCAGAAATTATCTTCGAAAAAAATCATGTGTTAGAAAACGGAAAAACAATCAGTAAAATTTACGTACCCTTACCTGCAAAATTTAGCATACATAATAAAGATACATGGAAAACCTGTTATCAGTTTTATAATACTACCATGCATCAGTTCGAGCTTTTTTGGGAAGAATATCAAGACTACATCAATCAAGCAGTCCTTTAATAGCATAACTCTCTACTATTTGGGCGTTTCCCTTTTGGGTCGGGCTTTCAGTACTCGCTTTTTTCGTACCTCAAAAGAGCTCAAACAAGCCCTTCAATCCCTAACGCGTTTTAAATTTAAGGTTTTAATATTAAAATGCTCGTTTGAGTCTTTCAATTAAGGAATTAAAAAACG